>JALHNW010000238.1 GCA_022843345.1 Rubritepida sp.
GGCGCGGCGGGAGGGGGCGCGCCAGCAATCCTTGCTCTCAGCCCGCGCCGCCTCCCAGCGCGACGTCGAGCAGGCGGCCGCCGCATCCGCCGCCGCCACCGCCGACAAGGCCAGCGCCTACGCCCAGGTGGAGGCGACGCGCGACCGGCTGCGCGTGCTGGGCCGCACCCCCGCCCAGGTGGCGGAGATCGAGCGCACGCGCCACGTCTCCGGCCTCGTCACCGTCACCGCGCCGCTGGCCGGCACCGTCACGCAGCGCCGCGTGGGCCCCGGGCAGTGGTTGGCGGCGGGGCAGGGCGAGCCGGTCTTCACCATCGCCGACCTGTCCACCGCCTGGATGGTCGCGGCGGTGCGCGAGCTGGACGCGCCCTTGATCCGCGAGGGCCAGCGCGTCGAGGTCACGCTGGCATCGCTGCCCGGCCGCGTCTTCGAGGCGCGCATCGTGCGCGTGAACGCCGGGCTGGACCCGCAGACCCGCCGCCTCACGGCCATCGCCGAGATCCCCGACCCCAACCGCGAATTGCGCCCCGAGATGTTCGCCACCTTCCGCATCGCGGTGGGCGAGGCGCGAGAGACGCCGGCCATCCCGGCCGGCGCGGTGATCTTCCGCGGCGCCGACGCCTTCGCCTGGGCCAGCCTCGGCGAGGGGCGCTTCGCCCAGCGCCGGCTGAAGCTGGGCATCCGCGACGGCGAGCGGATCGCCGTCCTCGACGGCCTCCAGCCGGGCGAGCGCGTCGTCACCGGCGGCGCCCTGTTCATCGACCGCGCCGCGCGGATCGACTGACACCACCATGCGCCAGATCGTCGCCTTCTCGCTCCAGCAGCGGGCGCTCGTCATCCTGTTGTTCGTCGTCTTCGTGGCCGCCGGCGCCTTCGGCTTCGCGAAGCTCAACATCGAGGCCTACCCCGACCCGGTGCCGCCGCAGGTCGTCATCATCACGCAGAACGCCGGGCAGAGCGCGGAGGAGATCGAGCGCTACGTCACCATCCCGGTCGAGCTCGCCATGGCCGGGCTGCCCAACCTCAACTCCGTGCGCTCCACCTCCCTGTTCGGGCTGTCGGACGTGCGGGTGCAGTTCACCTTCGCCTACACCTACGAGCAGGCGCTCCAGCAGGTGCTGAACCGCCTGGCGGTGCTGCGCGACCTGCCCGACGGCGCCAACCCCACCATCTCGCCGCTCAGCCCGATCGGCGAGATCATGCGCTACCGCATCGTGGGCCCGCCGGGCTTCTCGGTGGATGACCTGAAGACGCTCCAGGAATGGGTGCTGGAGCGGCGCTTCAAGCGCGTGCCCGGCGTGGTGGACGTCACCTCCTTCGGCGGGCGGTCGAAGTCCTACCAGGTGGTGGTGGACCTGCCGCGGATGAACGCGCACGGCCTGTCGCTGCCCGAGGTGATCGGCGCCGTGCGCGCCGGCAACGTGACCGTGGGCGCGGGCACCATCCGCATCGGGCCGCAGGCGGCGGTGGTGCAGGGGGTGGGCCTCATCCGCTCCATGGAGGACCTGCGCGGCGTGGTGCTGGGCGCGCGCGACGGCAACCCGGTGCTGCTGTCCGACATCGCCACCGTCGAGGTGGACGCGCTGCCGCGCATGGGCATCGCGGGGCATGAGGGCGACGAGGACGTGGTGCTCGCCACCGTGCTGATGCGCCGCGGCGAGCAGACGCTGCCCACCATCCACGGCGTGCAGGCGGAGGTGGCGCGCATCAACGCCGGCGGCGTGCTGCCGCCCGGCGTGCGCCTGGTGCCGCTGTACGACCGCGAGGAGCTGGTGAAGATCACGACGAAGATGGTGGTGCACAACATCATCGTCGGCGTCGCGCTGATCCTGGTGATCCAGTGGCTGTTCCTGGGCGACCTGCGCGGCGCGGTGGTGGTGGCGGCGACCATCCCCTTCGCCTTCTTCTTCGCCGTGCTGCTGATGCTGGCGCGCGGCGAATCCGCCAACCTGCTGTCGCTCGGCAGCCTGGATTTCGGGCTGCTGGTGGATGCGACGATCATCATGGTGGAGAACATCTACCGCCACCTCGCCATGGCGCGGCGCAACCCCGCGATGCACGCGGTGGGCGGGCATTCGCCGGGGCTGTCGGGGCTGTCCCTCACCATCCTGCGCGCCGGCGGCGAGGTGGGGAAGCCGATCGCCTTCGCCCTGCTGATCGTCATCGTGGCCTTCATCCCGCTCTTCACGATGGGCGGGATCGAGGGGCGCATCTTCGGGCCGATGGCCAAGACCTACGCCTACGCCATCCTGGGCTCGCTCGTCGCCGCCTTCACCATCGTGCCCGCGCTGTCCTCCGTGCTGCTGCGCGAGGACAGCGAGGAGCGCGACACGCTGCTGGTGCGCGTGCTGCGCCGCGCCTACGCATGGCTCTACGCCGCGGCGATGCGCGGGCGGGAGATGGCGCTGGTGGTGGCGGTCGTGCTATCCGCCGGCTCGGTCTACCTTCTGTCGCACATGGGGGCGGAGTTCCTGCCGACGCTGGAGGAGGGCAACCTCTACGTCCGCGCCACCATGCCCGGCACCATCAGCCTGGAGGAAGGCCACGCCACGGTGCAGGGCATCCGCGCCACGCTGCTGGAATTCCCCGAGGCGCTGACCGTGACCAGCCAGCAGGGCCGCCCCGACGACGGCACCGACCCCGCCGGCTTCTTCAACGCGGAGTTCTTCATCCCGCTTCGCGCGCCCGAGCAATGGACCACCGCGCGCGACCGCGACGGGCTGGTGGCGGCGATCAACCGCCGCCTGGATGAGCGCTTCCTCGGCGTGCAGTTCTCCTACGCGCAGATGATCTCGGACAACGTGCAGGAGGCGGCGTCGGGCGTGAAGGGCGCCAACGCCATCAAGGTCTTCGGCACCGAGCTGGACGTGCTGACCGACAAGGCCGAGCGCATCCGCCGCATCCTGCTGCGCGTGCGCGGGCTGGAGGACGTGGCCGTCTTCCCGACGCTGGGCCAGCCCACCGTCTCCGTCACCATCGACCGGGCGCGGGCCGCGCGCTTCGGCCTGCCGGTGGTCGACATCAACGACGTGGTGCAGGCCGCCATCGGCGGGCGCGAGGCCGGCCGCCTCTACGAGCGCGGCGGCGACCGCAACTTCCCCATCACCGTGCGGCTGGACGAACCCTTCCGCGGCGACCTGGACGCCATCGGCCGCATCCCGGTCGGCGGGCCGCGCGGCGCCGTGCTGGCCGACGTGGCGGACATCCGCCTCGTCTCCGGCACCGCCTACGTGTACCGCGAGGACGGCACGCGCTACGTGCCCATCCGCTTCTCCGTGCGCGGGCGCGACCCGGCGAGCGCGGTGCGCGAGGCGCAGGCGATCGTGGAGCGCGAGATCTCCCTCCTGCCCGGCTACCACCTCGACTGGGTGGGCGAGTTCCGCAACTTGCAGGAGGCGGTGGGGCGGCTGGTGGTGGTGGTGCCCATCGCGCTCGCCATCATCATGATCCTGCTCTACGTCCAGTTCGGCAACATCCGCGAGATGCTGCTGGTGATGGCGATGATCCCGCTCTCGCTGGTCGGCGGCATCCTGGCGCTGGCGGCGGCGGGGCTGAACTTCTCGGTGCCGGCGGCGATCGGCTTCCTGGCGCTGTTCGGCATCACGGTGATGGAGGGGATCATCCTGCTCTCGCACTTCAACCATTTGCGGCACGAGGGCATGGGGTGGCGGCAGGCGCTGGACCAGTCGGGGCAGGACCGGCTGCGGCCGGTGTTCATGACGTGCTTCGCCTCCTTCTTCGGGCTGTTGCCGATGGCGCTGGCCACCGGCATCGGCGCGGACGTGACCAAGCCGCTGGCGCTGGTGGTGGTGGGGGGCATCGGGCTGGTGCCCGCGTTCATCCTGGTGGTCTTCCCGGCGCTGATCGACCGGCTGGGACGGCCGCGCGACCTGCGGCGGACGGAAGCGGCGCTGGCGGCGCGGCGCGAACGGGCGGGGCTTTTGGCATGACGAAATCCCCACGCCATTTTTTCCCCGGCGCTTCGCTTGGGGAAAAAACGCCGCGGGGGCCCCGGTTTGGGCGCTCCTCCTGGGCTGTTGCGCTGCGTTGCCGCGGCGAAGCCGTGGCGCCGCCGTGGCGTGTCGTGCTGGTGGCGCTGCTCGTCGCCTCACCGGCATTCGCGCAGCCCCTGGTGGTGCCGGTGCCGGGGCAGGCGGCGCCGCTGCTGATCCCGCGCCCGCAGGCGCCCGCCGCAACGGTGGCGCCTGTCAGGCCCGTGGCGCCAACCCCGCCGCCGCGCCCGGCGCAGAACCA
>JALHNW010000239.1 GCA_022843345.1 Rubritepida sp.
TTCGGCCCCCTGAAGGGGGCCGGCGCGCGCGGTGCGCGCGCATTCTCGGTGCGCGGTTCCGGTTTTGGTGGGTTGCGCTGGGTGGCCGGCGCTCGGCTGCGCCGTTGCGCCTCTGGGGCTGGGTCGCGTTGGTTCTGCGCTGATGCGCCTCTGGGGTTGCGCGCCGGTTCGGGCTGGGCGCACGCGTGAACCGGCCCACGGCAAAGCCGCGGGCCTGTGCCGCGGGCGCGCCCTACGCCCGCCGGTCGCGCCGGGGCTTCGCCCTGGCGCGGAGACGGCTGAGCAGGACGCGACCAGCCCGGCGCGGGCGAAGCTCCGCGGCCGCGCGCAGGATGAGGCGCACCTTACGGCAAACAGCGCACCTGCGAGCGGGGCCCCCGCCGCGTCGCGCAGCGACGTGGTGGGGATGTCCGGGGCCCCCACGCCGCTCTCCCGCCAAGCGAAGCGCCGGCGGGAAAGTGGCGTGGGGCTCACCGGCCCAGCGTGTAGAACTCGTCGTTCGGCCGCATGCTCGTCACGTTGGCCATGCGGTTGCTCATCCCGAAGAACGCCGCGATGGCCGCCATGTCCCACGCATCCTCCTGCGTCCAGCCATGCGCGGCCAGCGCCGCGTGGTCCGCCTCGCCCACCGCATGCGCCTCGAAGGCCACCTTCATGGCGAAGTCCAGCATCGCCATCTGCTTGGGCGTGATGTCCGCCTTGCGGTAGTTGATCGCCACCTGGTCCGCGATCAACGCATTCTTCGCGCGGATGCGAAGGATCGCGCCATGCGCCACCACGCAATACTGGCACTGGTTGGCGTTGGACGTGGCGACGACGATCATCTCGCGCTCCGCCTTGGAGAGCCCGCCCGGCTTGTCCATCAGCGCGTCGTGATAGGCGAAGAAGGCGCGGAACTCGTCCGGCCGGTGCGCCAGCACCAGGAAGACGTTGGGCACGAAGCCCGACTTCTCCTGCACCGCCAGCACGCGCGCGCGGATGTCGTCGGGCATCTCCGCGACCGACGGCACGGGGAAGCGCCCCACCGGATGCGCGCTCACGCCCGGCCCCCCTTCACCCAGCGCCCGCCCTGCATGATGTGCGTCATGTGATCCCCTTGCCCGCCCAGCAGCGCGACGTCGCGCAGCGGGTCGCCCTCCACCACGATCAAGTCCGCATGCGCGCCGGGCGCGATGCAGCCGATCCTCCCTTCCATCCGCAGCAGCCGCGCTGCATCCAGCGTCGCCGAGCGGATCACCTCCTGCGCCGGCAGCACCTGCGCGCGGATGGCGAACTCCTCCGACTGCCGGCGATGCATCTCGCCCAGCAGGTCGGTGCCGAAGGCCATCGGCAGGCCGGCGTCGCGCATGGTCTCCAGCGAGCGCAGCCCGGCCAGGCGCACGTCGTCGATCTTCGCCACGCTTTCCGCCCCCAGCCCCAGCGCCGCCCCCTCCTCCTTCAGCGCCTGGTAGGTCACCAGCGTCGGGCAGGCCATGGCGCCGGCCGCCGCGGCGGCCTTCGCCGTCTCGGCGGTGATGAGGTTGCAATGCTCCAGCGACAGCACGCCCGCCTTCACCGCGCGCGCGATCGCCGCGTCGGTGTAGAGGTGCGCGGCGACGTAGGTGCCCGCCATCGCGGCTTCCTCCACGATCACCCGCAGCTCCTCCTCCGAGTATTGCAGGTAGGCGATCGGGTCGGTGGGCGAGGCGACTCCGCCATTGGCCATCACCTTGATGTAGTCGGCCCCCGCCTTCAGCTCCTCGCGCGCGGCGCGGCGGCATTCGTCCACGCCATCGGCCACGCGGCCCAGCGCGCCCAGCTTCGCCACGGCCCAGCCCATGTCGCGCGCATCGTGCCGGCCGCGGAAGTCGCCATGGCCGCCGGTCTGGCTCAGCGCCTTGCCGCACAGCACCAGGCGCGGCCCCTCGAACAGCCTTTCCTCCCAGGCCAGCCGCAGGCCCAGCGTGCAGCCGCCCAGGTCGCGCACCGTGGTGAAGCCGCGGTGCAGCATGCCGCGCATGATCCGCGCCGCGCGATGCGCCACCAGCGCATCCGGCAGCATCGCGTTCGCGCCCACGTTCACGGTCGTGGCGATGACGTGGACGTGGCAGTCCACCAGCCCGGGCATGAGCGTGCCGCCCTTCAGGTCCAGCCGCGCCGCGCCGTCCAGCGCGATCGGCCGGTCCGACACCTCGCGCACCACGCCGCCCTCGACGGCCACGTGCATGCCGGGCAGCGCCCGGTCCAGGGCGCCATCCACGATGGCGGCGTTCTCGATCACGATCATGCGCGGCAGGACACCACCGCGCGCCGCGCTGGACAAGCGGCGGTGCGCGATGTTACCGCCGCTTCACAATAAGGAGCTTCCGGGACATGCGTCTGAACGCCCTGCGCGGCGCCATCGCCGCCGCCCTCATCGCCATGGCGCCGCTTTCGGCGCAGGCGACGACCTTCACCTGGGCCACCGCCAACGACATCCTCGGCCTGGACCCGCACGCCAACAACCACGGCGTCACCAACGCCATGAAGAGCAACGTGTACGAGCCGCTGGTGCGGCGCGACGCGGACGGCTCGCTCTCCCCCGCGCTGGCCACGCGGTGGGAGAACGTCTCCCCCACCACCTGGCGCTTCCACCTGCGGCCCAACGTGCGCTTCCACGGCGGCGAGGCCTTCACCGCGGCCGACGTGGTGCACTCCATCGAGCGCGTGCGCCAGAACGACATGGCCTACACCGCGCAGACCATCGCGAGCGCCCGCGCCGTGGACGACCTGACGGTGGAGATCGAGACGCGCGGCCCCAACCCCGTGCTGCTGCAGGACCTCACGCTGCTGTTCATCACCTCCAAGGCGTGGATCGAGGCCAACAACGCCTTCGCCGTGGCCCGCGCCGGGCAGTCGGGCGCCACCAACTCCTTCGTGCAGCTCAACGCCAACGGCACCGGCCCCTTCCGCGTGGCCGAGCGCCTGGCCGATGAGCGCACCGTGCTGGTGCCCAACCCCAACTGGTGGGACAGCGCGCAGCACGGCATCACCCGCGCCGTGTTCCGCCCCGTGGCCTCCGCCCCCACCCGCGTCGCCGCCCTGCTGAGCCGCGAGCTGGACGTGATGTACCACGTGCCGCTGCAGGACCTGCCGCGCCTCCAGGGCCAGCAGGGCGTGCGCGTGATGCAGGGGCCGACGGCGCGGACCATCTACCTCGGCATGGACGTGAGCCGCCCCGACAGCCTGGAGACGCCGGGCACGCCCAACCCGATGCGCGACGTGCGCGTGCGCCGGGCCATGTACCAGGCGATCGACATGGAGACGATCCGCCGCGTCGTGCTCCGCAACTCCACGACGGCGAGCGGCCTGCCCATCGCGCCCGCCATCGTGGGCTTCGACGCCGAAAGCAACCAGCGCCTGCCCTTCGACCCCGACGCGGCCCGCCGCCTGCTGGCCGAGGCCGGTTTCCCGCAGGGCTTCCGCGTCTCGCTCGGCTGCCCCAACAACCGCTACGTGAACGACGAGGCGATCTGCCAGTCCATCGTCGCCATGCTCCAGCGCGTCGGCATCCAGGCGCGGCTGGATGCGATGCCCTTCGGCCGCTTCCTCCAGCGCGGCGGGGCCGGCGAGTTCCAGTTCTGGATGCTGGGCTGGACGCCGGGCAACTTCGACATCACCAACCCGGCGCGCGAGCTGCTGGGCGAGGGCTCCTTCAACTGGGGCAAGCTGAACGACGAGCAGATGAACGCGCTCGCCGCCCGCATCGGCCAGACCGCGGTGGGGCCGGAGCGCGACGCCCTGGCGCGCCAGTACTGGACCCGCTTCCGCGAGGTGCTGCCGATGATCCCGCTGCACCAGGAGCCGCAGATCTTCGGCGTGCGCGAGACGGTGGGCGAGTTCGCGCTGCGGGTGAACGAGGACCTGGAGCTGCGCAACGTGCGGATGCGCGCGCGCTGAACCACCACTGACCAGGGCAGGCGCGCCGCATTCGCCACGAAGCCGCCGCGCCTGCCCTGGAATCACCTTGCCGCCATCGCAACCCCGCCGCGGGCGGGGGGCAATCTTCCTCTCACGCACCGCCCATCACCGCACCGGGCGCTGCGATCGGAGGACCAGATCATGACCCGCAGCCTTTCCCTGCTCGCCACCGCGTTCCTGCTCGGCGCCGCGCCCGCCATCGCCCAGTCCGTGGCGCCCGCCAGCCCCGCCGTCCCGGCCCGCCCGGCGGTCACGCAGTCCAGCACCACGCCGGCCGTCCAGGCGCCGCGCCCGGCCGCCACC
>JALHNW010000240.1 GCA_022843345.1 Rubritepida sp.
GGGCAGATCATGGTGACGCCGCGCTCGGGCCGCCAGGCGGGCTGGGCCAGCGCGGGGGTGGCCAGCAGCGCGGGCGCGGCGGCGAGAAGGGTGCGTCGGTTCATCGGTTCGTTTCTTCCCATCGTCGTTGGTTCAGTAGGAGCGCGGCATGCCGAGCACGTGCTCGCCCAGGTAGCTCAGGATCAGGTTCGTGCTGATCGGCGCCACCTGGTACAGCCGCGTTTCGCGGAACTTGCGCTCGATGTCGTATTCCTCGGCGAAGCCGAAGCCGCCATGGGTCTGGATGCAGGCCTCGCCCGCCGCCCAGCTCGCCTCGGCGGCCAGCATCTTGCCCATGTTCGCTTCCTCGCCACACGGGAGCCCGGCCTCGAACTTCTCCAGCCCGCGGCTCACGATGGCCTCGGCCGCGCGCATCTGGGCATAGGCGCGGGCGATGGGGAACTGCACGCCCTGGTTCTGGCCGATCGGGCGGCCGAACAGCACGCGCTCCTTGGCGTAGGCCACCGACCTCTCCGTGAACCACTTGGCGTCGCCGATGCATTCGGCGGCGATCAGCAGCCTCTCGGCGTTCATGCCGTCCAGGATGTAGCGGAAGCCGCGGCCCTCGGTGCCAACCAGGTTCTCGAGGGGCACCTCCATGTTGTCGAAGAACACCTCGCAGGAATTGTGGTTCATCATGGTGCGGATGGGGCGGATGGTGAGGCCCTTCGCGGTGCGCATGTCCACGATGAAGGTGGACAGGCCTTCCGTCTTCTTCGCCACCTGCTCGCGGGGCGTGGTGCGGGCCAGCAGCAGCATCAGGTCGGAATGCTCGGCGCGCGAGGTCCAGATCTTCTGGCCGTTCACCACCCACTTGTCGCCCTGGCGCACCGCGGTGGTGCGCAGCGCGGTGGTGTCCGTGCCGCTCGTCGGCTCGGTGACGCCGAAGGCCTGGAGGCGCAGCGTGCCGTCGGCGATGCCGGGCAGGTAGGCGGCCTTCTGCGCCGCGCTGCCGTGCCGCAGGATGGTGCCCATGATGTACATCTGCGCGTGGCAGGCGGCACCGTTGCAGCCCTGCGCCTGCACCTCCTCCAGGATCGCCGCCGCCGCCGAAAGGCCGAGGCCCGAGCCGCCGAACTCCTCCGGGATCAGCGCGCCCAGGAAGCCCGCTTCCGTCAGCGCGCGCACGAACTCGGTGGGGTAGCCGCGCACGGCGTCCAGCCCGCGCCAGTATTCGCCGGGGAAGCGCGCGCAGAGCTTGCGCACCTCGGCGCGGATCTCGGCGTGCGGGTCGGTGGCGGCGGGGAGGTTGTGGTCCATGGTGGCGTTCCGCGGTGTGGCTGGCAGGGGTGATGGGGCGGCCGGGCCTTGCTGGGAAGAACAATCCCGGCCATGCAGCCATGCCGGGATTGTATCGCTCCTCAGTCGGCCTGCACGCGGTGCTCGCGCACCACGGCGCCCCACTTGGCGATCTCGCGCTCCAGGAAGCCGCGCAGCGCGCCGCCGTCGCCCAGCACCAGCCGGGCCTGCTGCGCCTCGGTCATGGTGCGCGTGGCGCGCTCCTCGCGGAAGCTTTCGGCGAGGGCCGCGCGCATGCGCGCCTGCGCGGCGGCGGGCGTGCCGGCGGGGGCGAAGACGCCCCACCACGCCTCGGCCTCCAGGCCCGGGAAGCCGGATTCGGCGGCCGTCGGCACCTCGCGCAGCGCCGGCAGCCGCTCGGGCCCGAACTGCACGATGGGGCGCAGCGTCCCGCCGGCGATGTGCGGCGCCACCAGCGCGGCGGAGCCGATCATCATCTCCACATGGCCGGCCACCGTGTCGTTCACGGCCAGCCCGCCGCCGCGATAGGGCAGGTGCGCCATCCGCGTGTTGCTGCGCGCCTGGAGCAGGATCATCGCCAGGTGCCCCACCGTGCCGTTGCCGGTGGAGCCGAAGTTGATCGCCTCCGGCCGCGCGCGCGCCGCGGCCACCACGTCGGCCAGCGTGCGGTAGGGCTTGTCGGGGCGCGTGGCGATGACGTAGGGCGCGCCGCCGATCAGCAGCACGGGGTCGAGGTCGCGCGTCAGGTTGAAGGGCAGGTTGGGCAGCAGCGCGGGCAGGGTCGCGTGGCTGTCGAAGGTCAGCAGCCAGGTGTTGCCGTCGGGCCGCGCCTGCGCCACGGCGGCGGTGCCGAGCGAGCCGGCGGCGCCGGAGCGGTTCTCGATCACGATCGGCACGCCCAGGCGCTGCTGGAGCCCCGGCGAGGCGAGCCGCGCGACGGCATCGGTGGAGCCGCCGGGCGCAAAGGGCACGATGATGCGCACGGGGCCGGAGGGCCAGTCCTGCGCGCGCGCCACGGCAGGCAGGGCGAGGGCGGCGAGCGCCGCGCGACGGGTGAAGCGCATGGTGGTTCCTCCGGTGATTCTTGGACCGGAGGCTACACGCTAATCCCCCTCGCGCGCCACCGGGCGCAGGCGCTGCGGCTGCGCCGCGCGCTGGCCGTTAATCGGGATGGCGCGCACCCGCACCTCCGGCAGCGGCCGCTTGAGGTCTATGTGCAGCAGCCCGTTGTCCAGGAAGGCGCCCTCCACCTCGATCCCCTCGGCCAGCACGAAGGCGCGCTGGAACTGGCGCGCGGCGATGCCGCGGTGGATGAAGACCCGCCCTTCGCTGTCGTCCTTCTGGCGGCCGCGGATGACGAGCTGGTTGTCCTCCTGCGTGATCGCCAGCTCCTCCATGGAGAAGCCGGCGACGGCCAGGGTGATGCGCAGCCTCGCCTCGCCCGTCGCCTCGATGTTGTAGGGCGGGTAGCCCTCGGCGCTCTTGCCGACGCGGTCCAGCATCTGCTCCAGGTGGTCGAAGCCGAGGAAGAGCGGCGATCCGAAGAGGGTGGAGCGGGACATGGGGCCTCCGTGATGGCAAGCGCGGCACCGCCCCGAAGCAGCGGCGCCCTTCCCAGACTTGGCGCGCGCGTGCCGCCGTTGCAAGCCCGCACGCGCGGGGCTACCTCCGCCACCATGTCCGCCGATACGCTGCTGCCGATCCTCGTCGTCCCCGATGCCCGCCTGCGCCAGAAGGCGCGCGCCGTGACGCCGGCCGATGCCGATGCGGTGCGCGACCTGGCGCCGCGCATGCTGGCCAGCATGTACGCGGCACCCGGCATCGGCCTGGCCGCGCCGCAGGTGGGCGAGCTGCTGCGCCTGGTGGTGCTGGACCTGGGCAAGGACGAGGAAAGCCGCGCGCCGATGGTGATGCTCAACCCGGAGATCACGGCCGAAAGCAAGGAGACGGCGCTGCGCGAGGAAGGCTGCCTGTCCCTGCCCGGCCAGTACGCCGACGTGGAGCGCCCCGCGCGCATCAAGGCGCGCTGGCTGGAGCTGGACGGCACGAAGCGCGAGATGGAGGCTGAAGGCCTGCTGGCCACCTGCATCCAGCACGAGGTGGACCACCTCGATGGCGTGCTGTTCGTGGACCACATCTCCGCGCTCAAGCGCAACATGCTGCTGCGAAAGCTGGCCAAGGAGCAGAAGCTGAAGGCGCGGGACTAGCCCCATGCGGCTGGCGTTCATGGGCAGCCCGGACTTCGCCGTGCCCGCCCTGCGCGCGCTGCACGACGCCGGCCACGACGTCGCGGCCGTGTACTGCCAGCCGCCGCGCCCGGCCGGCCGCGGGCAGAAGGAAACCCCCTGCCCCGTCCACCGCGCCGCGCTGGAACTGGGCCTGGAGGTCCGCACGCCCGCGCGGGTGAAGCGCGACGCGGGGCAGCACGAGGCCTTCCGCGCGCTGGCGCTCGACGTGGCCGTGGTCGCCGCCTACGGCCTCATCCTGCCGCCGGCGATGCTGGAGGCTCCGCGGCAGGGGTGCCTGAACATCCACGCCTCGCTGCTGCCGCGCTGGCGCGGTGCGGCGCCCATCCAGGCCGCCATCCTGCACGGCGATGCGGAAAGCGGCGTGACCATCATGCGCATGGAGGAGGGGCTGGACACCGGCCCGATGCTGCTGCGCGAGGCGGTGGCGCTCGGCCCCCGCGCCACCACGCCATGGCTACACGACGCGCTGAGCGGGATCGGCGCGCGCCTGATCCTGCGCGCGCTGGAGGAAGCGCCCCCCGAAGCCCCGCAGCCGGCGGAGGGCGTGACCTACGCCCCCAAGCTCGGCAAGGCGGACGGGCTGCTGGACTGGCGCGCCGATGCCGCCGCGCTGGACCGCCGCGTGCGCGCGATGAACCCCTGGCCCGGCGCCTTCTTCGCCCATGGCGGCGAGAGCATCCG
>JALHNW010000241.1 GCA_022843345.1 Rubritepida sp.
GCTGGACGGCGTGGAGGTCCACGGCGCCAACGGCTACCTGGTCTCGCAGTTCCTCGCGCCCAACACCAACCTCCGCACCGACGAATGGGGGGGCTCCGTCGAGAACCGCGCGCGCTTCCTGCTGGCGGCGACCGACGCGGCCATCGCCGCGGTCGGCGGCGGGCGGGTGGGGGTGCGGCTCTCGCCCGGCTCCACCTTCAACGGCATCGCGGACCCCGACGCGGAGGCCACCCACGCCCACGCCATCGCCGAGCTGGCCAAGCGCCCCATCGCCTACCTGCACATCCTCGACAGCCGGCCGGGCTGGGACGTGGCGGGGCAGGCGCGGCGGCTGTTTCCGGGCACGCTGATGCTCAACGGCGGCTTCGACAAGGCGCGGGCGGACGCGGCCATCGCCGCGGGCGCGGCCGACATGGTGAGCTTCGGCGCGCCCTTCATCGCCAACCCGGACCTGCCGGCGCGGCTGCGCCAGGGCGCGGCCCTGAACGCGCCGGACACGGCCACCTTCTACGGCGGCACGGCCAAGGGCTACACCGACTACCCGGCGCTGGCGGCCTGACGGCGAAGGCGCGCCCGCGCCGCATGACGCGATTGCCATGCGCGGGCCGGTTGCGCGCCGCCGCGATCCGGGCATTCCATGCCCGCTTGCTGGGAGGAACGCGCCGATGCGCCGATCCGTTTCCCGCGCCGACCTGGGCGCGGGGCTCTTCGTGGCGGCGCTGGGCGCGCTGGGGCTTTGGCAGGCGGCGGTGATCCCGGCCTCGCCGCTCTACGCGCAGGTGGGGCCGACGGTCGTGCCCTTCCTGGTGGCGGGCGCCATGCTGGTGCTGGGCGGCCTGCTGGTGGCGGCGGCGCTGCGCGGCGGCTGGTCGGCCGGGAACCTGGAGGTGCAGGAGGCCGGGCCGCCCAACCTGCGCGCCCTGGGGCTGATGGCGGCGGGGCTGGGGGCGAACCTGGTGCTGATCGGGCCGCTGGGCTTCTCGCTGGCGGCGGCGGCGCAGTTCGTGCTGGTCTCCGCCGCCTTCGGCTCGCGCTCGCTGCTGCGCGACGCGCTGCTGGCGCCGGTGCTGTGCCTGGGCGTGTGGTTCCTGTTCGTGCAGGCGCTGGGGGTGAACATCGGCGCCGGGGTGCTGGAAGGCGCCGTGCTTTCCCTGCTGGGTCAGGAGGTTCCTTGAGGGATCCGCAGCACCTGGCCGGGGTAGATGCGGTCCGGATGGTCCAGCATCGGCCGGTTCGCCTCGAAGATGGCGTTGTAGGCGTTGGCGTTGCCCAGGTGCGCCTTGGCGATGGCCGACAGCGTGTCGCCCTTCTTCACCGTGTAGAAGGTGGAGGGCGCGGCCTGCTGCTGCTGCGCCGCGGCGGCCGGGGCCTCGGTGCGGTCGTCCACGGAGGCGATGCCGGCGCTGTTGCCGAGCGCGAGTACGATCTTCTCCTGCGTCGCGGGATCGGCCCGGGTGCCTTCGAGCACCACGGTGTGCTCCTCCACGCGCATGGTCATGCCCGCGAAGGGCAGGCCGAGCCGGTTGAGCTCCTGCTGGAGCATGTCCGCCGAGGGCGCCGGCGCCGGGGCGGCGGCCTCCGCTTCGGCGGCGTTCGCGGTGGTGCCGAGGCCGAGACGGCGCCCGACGCCCTGGATGAAGCTGAAGAGTCCCATGCGCCGACAATGCCGGTGAACGGGTGAGGGTTGCAAGAAATGGATGCGATCGCAGGATTGTCCCTGGGCTTCTCCCACGCCCTTTCCTTGCCCAACCTCGGATGGGCCATGCTGGGCTGCTTCCTGGGCACGGCGGTCGGCGTGCTGCCGGGCATCGGGCCGGCGCTGACCATCGCGCTGCTGCTGCCCATCACCTTCCAGGTGAGCGCGACCGGGGCCTTCATCCTGTTCTGCGGGGTGTTCTACGGCGCGATGTACGGCGGCAGCACGACCTCCATCCTGCTGAACGCGCCCGGTGAATCGGGCTCCATCATCACCGCGCTGGAAGGCGCGAAGATGGCGCGCAACGGCCGCGCCGGGCCGGCGCTGGCCACGGCAGCCATCGGCTCCTTCGTGGCCGGCGTGGTGGGCACGCTGGGCATCGCCTTCCTGGGCCCCGTGATCGTGGATTTCGCGCTGGTGCTGGGGCCGGCGGAATACTTCGCGCTGATGGTGCTGTGCTTCGTCACCGTCTCGGCGGTGCTGGGCGGGTCGGCTTTGCGCGGGCTGGTGTCGCTGGGCTTCGGGCTGCTGCTGGGGCTGGTGGGCATCGACCTGCAGACCGGGCAGCCGCGGCTGACCTTCGGCGTGCCCGAGCTGCTGGACGGGGTGAACGTGGTGCTGGTGGCCGTGGCGCTGTTCGCGGTGGGCGAGGCGCTGCACATGGCCTGGCGCCACCGTGGCGGCACGCCGCAGGTGCTGCCGGTGGGGCGGCTGACGCTGTCCCGCGCCGACCTCAAGCGGTCCTTCTGGCCGTGGATGCGCGGCGCCGGGCTGGGCTTCCCCTTCGGCGTGCTGCCGGCCGGCGGCACCGAGATGCCGACGATGCTGAGCTACTACGCCGAGCGCAAGCTGGTGGCGCCCGAGCACCGCGCGGAGTTCGGCACCACCGGCGCCATCGAGGGCGTGGCGGGGCCGGAGGCGGCGAACAACGCGGCCGCCGCCGGCATCCTGGTGCCGATGCTGACGCTCGGCCTGCCGACGAGCGCGACGGCGGCGATCATGCTCAGCGCCTTCCAGTCCTACGGCATCCAGCCCGGGCCGCTGCTGTTCCAGACCCAGGGCGAACTGGTGTGGACGCTGATCGCCTCGCTGTTCATCGCCAACGTGATGCTGGTGGTGCTGAACCTGCCGCTGGTGGGGCTGTGGGTTCGCATCCTGAAGATCCCGCAGCCGCAGCTCTACGCCGGCATCCTGGTCTTCGCGACCATCGGCACCTACGGCATCTCCAACTCGGTGGTGGACCTGGTGCTGCTCTACGTCATCGGCACCATCGGCATGTTCATGCGCCGCTTCGACTTCCCGGTGGCCCCCGTGGTGATCGGCATGATCCTGGGCCCGATGGCCGAGCAGGCGCTGCGCCAGGCGCTGACCATCAGCCAGGGGGACTGGAGCGTGTTCGTGACGCGGCCGGGGTCGCTCCTGATCCTGCTGGTCGCGGTGCTGGCGCTGGCCGGGCCGCGGCTGTGGGTGGCGTGGCGGGTGCGGCGGGGTTGATTTCACGCCAGCGGAAATTTCTTGCGCATTGCGCGTAAGGGCGCGAAACTCCTTCCATGACCCTGTCCGACTATCAGGCCCGTGAGGGATTGAATCTGTCGCAGCTGGCCAGCCGGCTCGGCCGGCCGGTCAGCACCGTGCATGGCTGGCTGAGCGGTGCCCGCCGCCCGGACTGGACAAGCTTGCAAGCGATCACCCAGGCCACGCAGGGCGCCGTGTCGGCGGGGGATTTCGTGCCCGCTGCAACTGGCCCCCAACGCGGCGTCGCCGAGGCCCAGTCCCGGTTCGGCCGCGCCGCGCCCGATGCCGCGACCCTGGCGCAGGAAGCCTGCCGCCTGGGCCTGGACCCCGACGCCATCGCGCGCGAGGCGCTGCGCCGCGCCGTATTCGCCGAAAAATCCCGCCGCTGGCAGGAGGAGAACCGCGAGGCGTTGGAAGCCCACAACCGCTGGGTGGAAGAGCATGGGCTGCCGCTGGCCGAATACCGGATGTTCTGAGGGGTGGCGCGCTTCGACGTGCACCGCGTGCGGGGCGCGCTGCTGCTGAACGTGCAGGCGGACGAGGTGGACCACCTGCCCTCGCGCGTCGTGGTGCCGCTGCTGCCGCATGCCGGCCCTCTGCCGCCGCTGGCCGAACTCACCCCGGTCTTCGAGCTTGAGGAAGGGCGGGTGACGATGATGACGCACTACCTCACCGCCGTCCCACGGCGGGATCTAGGTCAGGCCGTGGCGAACCTCGCTGCCGAGCGGGACGCCATCACCTACGCCCTCGACATGCTGCTTTCCGGCTTCTGATGGACGCCGCCACCCCCGCCCCCCTGCTGAAGCCCGACGCCTTGCCGCCCCCGCGCCGCCGCTGGGTCTCGCCGCTGCTGCGGCGCATCCTGCTGGTGAACGCGCTGCCGCCGGCGCTGCTCGCCGCCTCGCTGCTCTACCTGGACCAGTACCAGGACGGGCTGCTGGCCGCCGAGGTGGAGGCGATGCGCACCCAGGCCCGCATCTACGCCGGCGCCATCGCC
>JALHNW010000242.1 GCA_022843345.1 Rubritepida sp.
GAGCCGCCCGGGCCGAAGGGCACCACAAGGCGGATGGGTCGGTTTGGCCAGGGCGCCTGGGCCACGGCCGGGGCGGCCAGCAAAGCGCCACCCGCGCCCAGCAGGGTGCGGCGGGGAAGATGGGTCTGGTCGACGATGGTCATGGCAGGTCCCTGTCCGATGGCGGTGTTGCCGCGCGGCGCTGGCGTCCCCCGATCGTGAACACTGCAACATGATGCGGTAATCCCCGCAAGCCGACCCCGCCGGATCACTGCGGCCTTTGCGGGGCGCCGCGGGCACGGCATCCTCCCCGGAACGACAATCGGGAGAGACGTCCATGCATCGCCGTTCGCTGCTGGCCACCCTGGCCGCAACCCCCTTCCTGCCATCCGGTGCACTGGCACAAGCACCGGAATGGCCGAACAGGCCCGTGACCGTGGTGGTGCCCTTCGTGGCGGGCGGGCCTTCCGACATCGTCGCGCGGTCCATCGCCAACCGGCTGGGACAGATCGTCGGCCAACCCGTGGTGGCGGAGAACCGGCCGGGGGCGAATGGCGAGGTCGCGGCGCGCCAGGTGGTGCGCGCGGCGCCGGATGGGCACACGCTGTTCGTCGGCTCCATCGGCGTCTTCGCCATCAACACCGCGCTGCGACCGAACCTCGGCTACGACCCGATCCGTGAACTCACGCCCATCACCATGGCCGTCACCACGCCGAATGTTCTGGTGGTGAATGCGGAGAAGGTGCCGGTGCGGACGCTGCCGGAACTGGTGGCATGGCTGAAGGCCAATGTGGGGCGCACCAGCTACTCTACCTCCGGCGTCGGATCGTCGGACCATCTGACGATGGAATTGTTCAAGCAGCGTACGGGAACGGACCCCGTGCATGTGCCCTACCAGGGCGGCGCCGCGGCGGCCACGGACCTCATCGCCGGCAATGTGCAGCTTTCCTTCCAGAACCTCGGCACCGTCGCCGCGCATCTCCAGGGCGGGCGGTTGCGGGCGATCTGCGTGACCAGCGAGACGCGCAACAGGATCCTGCCCGATGTGCCGACGGCGGCGGAGGCGGGGCTGGCGGATTTCGTCGTGACATCGTGGCAGGCGGTGATGGCGCCGGCGGCGATGCCCGAAGCCTTGCTCGCGCGCGTGCATGCGGCGGTGGTGGAAGCGCTGAAGCACCCCGAGACCGTGCAGCGGCTGAACGCCATCGGCTTCGACGTGATCGGCAACTCCCCTGCTGAATACAGGGCCTTCCAACAGGCGGAGATCGCGCGCTGGCGCCAGGTGGTGCGTGTGGCGAACATCCGTGCGGAGTGAACGGCCGCCGCGCATGACCTGCATCAAGGACGGGTGAAGACGCCGCGCCGATAACCTCCGCGGCGGCCACGCTTGGGGCGTGCCGCGGATGAGAAGGCAAGGCTATGAACTCCAGGTTGATCGCGGCAGCGATGGCATGCGCGGTCGTGGCTTCTCCCACCCTCGCGCAGGATGTGCGCGGCAAGCAGGCGGGGGACATCGTATTGGGCGTGGGGCTGATCGGCGTGCTGCCGAGCAATGGCGGCAGCACCAGCATCGGCGGCACCCCGCATGCGAGCGATACGGCGACGCCGCAGCTTGATCTCACCTACTTCCTGACGCCGAACTTCGCGGTGAACGTCATCGCCGCGACGTCGCGCCATGATGTCACGGTGCGGGGCGTGCCGGGGGCAGGCACGCTCGACCTCGGCCGCGTGTGGGTGCTGCCACCGACAGTGACGCTGCAATACCACCCGCTGCCGGCAAGCCGCTTCAGCCCGTATCTCGGCCTCGGCCTGAACTACACCGTGTTCTATGGCGAGGGCGGCAGCCGCTCCGCCGGCCTGACGAGCGTAGATGTGGAGAATGCCTGGGGCTACGCCGTGAATGTCGGCGTGGACTATGAGGTTGCGCCGAACTGGCTGGCGAATGTCGATGTGAAGCGCCTGTGGCTGAGCCCCGATGTGCGCGTGAACGGCGGCGCGGTGCGCGGCGAAGCCGAACTCGATCCGTGGATCGTCGGCGCGAGCGTGCGCTACCGCTTCTGACAACAGCGTTGCGCCCGGGGTGACTGCCCCGGGCGCGGTAGCGCGATCAGCGCCTCTGCATGTTCTGGCGCGCCTGGCGCATCATCGCGACCATGGCGGCGGGAACCCACACCGTCTCCGCACCCTCGCCAGTGCCGATCGTCAGTGGCACGAAGCCCTCGCGCGCGGATTGGGAGAACATGCCATCGAGGTGGAGGAGATCCACATCGCCCATGGCACCCATGCGCGTGGCCACCACGCGACCGCCGCCGAGGATGTTGCCCGGCATGGGCCCGTAGTCGACCATCACATTCTCTCCCGTGCCGGTCACGCGCGGATAGCTCTGCGCGGAAGCGGCGGAGACCGCCATGGTCATGGCGGCGGCGGCGAACATGGCTGGCAGGACTGACTTCATGATTCTTCTCCATTGCTTGCGACACCCCCCGTTGCGGCGTGCCGTCGGGGGGGACTATCCGGCAGGCGCGCATCGCGCCGCCAATGCGTTTGGCGGATCGATTCCATGCAGCGCACGTATCGTGATCCCGCCGTCACTTCCCCGGGCAGGGCGCGAAACTGCGGCGCAGCGCCTCGATGAAGGCGACGAGGGAGGGTGACCATCGCCGCCCCGCGACCGTGGCGAGGGAGACGTGGCGCGCCACCGGCGCATCCTCCACCAGCCGCAGGACCAGCCCCGGTTGCACGGCGCTGAATTCCGGCAGGAAGCAGACGCCCATGCCGGCGGCGACCAGGCTCTGGATCCAATCCTCCCGCTCGCTGCAAGCCGCGCGCACCAGCGTCGCGCCGGCATCCTGCAGCCGCTCCGCCAGATGCTCGCGATGTTCGCAGTTGAGGCGGGACAGGTAGACCTCGCCATCCATGTCGGCCATGCGGATTGTCTCCCGCGCCGCGAAGGCGTGGGTGGGCGCGCAGGCGACGACGTAGCGCTCCGCATACAGCGGCTCGACATTCAGGCGTTCGGCATAGGCGTCGGGCTGCGCCATCAGCGCCGCATCCAGCTCCCCATCCAGCAGGCGTTCCGCCAGGCGCGGCGGCGTGGCGTCCACCAGGGAGAGGTCGATGCCGGGTCGATCCTTGCGAAAGCACTGCAGGAAGCGGCTGAAGCGCGCGGGGCCGATGGAACACATGACGCCCAGGCGCAACTCCGCCCCTTGCAGGCGAAGATGCAGGCTGGCCTGCTTCCGCACATGGGCGCTGCGGGCGACGATGTCCTCGATCCGCGGATGCACCATTCGGCCGAGCGCGGTCAGGTGCGTGTGGCCGCGTTCACGCGCAAACAGCGGCGCGCCGAGTTCCGCCTCCAGCTTCTGGATGCCGCGCGTCAGCGTGGGTTGGGTCACGCCGCAATGCTCCGCCGCCCGCGTGAAGTTCAGCGTTTCGCAAACGGCGACGAAATACCGCATCTCGCGGAGGTCCATGGTCCTGCCTCGGTTGGGGGGCTGGACCATGCTTCGCCGGGGTGGGGCGGATGGTTCCGCTGATCACTTCCCCGAATACGGTTGCGGGTCTGTGCGCCGTGCCGGCCTCGTCGCTTCACGTCACGTAGTGCGTCGTGCCGTGCGCATCGCCCCGGCGACAGGACCAATAGCGTCCCCCCCTTGGCTGCGGCCAGTCGCAGATTCGGTTTGAACAGCGTGGCCGCTTCCGCGCGCGGGCATCTTGCTGATCGCTGCCGGAGCGACGGCACGCGATCAACATGCTTGCATCATCGCCGTGCAGCACCGATCCTCCCGCCACAACGCGGCGATCCTGATCGCCAAGCCGCGGCGCAGCGAGGACCCTCCATGAACCGTCCCACCCGCTACACCACGCTTGCCGCCGGCGCCCTCGTGGCCCTGCTTGGCGGCGCACCCCTTGTTGGCGCACCGGCGGCCCGGGCCGAACCGCCATCGCCGGAAGCCGTCGTCGATGCCTTCGAAGCCGTGCTCGGCCCGGTGCGCACGCATCGCCCAAGCCACGCGAAGGGCACCTGCGCCGCCGGCCATTTCCTTGCCACACCGGAAGGGGCGCGGTTCTCGGTCGCGCCGGTCTTCAACGGGCAGCGGGTGCCGGCGGTGATCCGCTTCGGCGTCGGCGTCGGTAACCCGGCCGGGCCCGATACGGGGCGGACCACCCGCAGCCTGTCCATCCGCTTCGAGACCGCGGCCGGCGACAT
>JALHNW010000243.1 GCA_022843345.1 Rubritepida sp.
GCGCGCATCCCCCCGGCAAGGGCCGGCGGGGCGGGGGCGTCGGCCGGCCGCGGCGGCGTCATCAGGCGCTTGAGCACCTCGGCGCGCGGGCCGAACATCTCGATCGCGCCCTCCTTCAGCAGCAGCACCTTGTCCACCCCCTGCACCAGCGCGGGGCGGTGGCTGACCAGCACCACGGTCGCCCCGCCCGCCGTCAGCCGGCCCAGCGCCTGCACCAGGTTGGCCTCGCTGTCGCCGTCCAGGTTGCTGTTCGGCTCGTCCAGCACCACGAGGCGCGGGGAGCCGTAGAGCGCGCGGGCGAGGCCGATCATCTGCCGCTGCCCGCCCGAAAGGTGCTGCCCGCCCTCGCCGATCTCGGTGTCGTAGCCCTGGGGCAGGCGCAGGATCAGCTCATGGCAGCCGGCCAGCTTGGCCGCGGCGAAGACCGCCTCGGCGTCCGGCTCGCCCATGCGGGCGATGTTGCGGATCACCGAGCCGTCGAACAGCTCCACGTCCTGCGGCAGGTAGCCGACGTGGCGGCCGAAATCCTCGCGTTGCCAGGTGAAGACGTCGGCCCCGTCCAGGCGCACCGTGCCGGAGGAGGCGGGCAGCGTGCCGATGATCATGCGGATCAGCGTCGTCTTGCCCGCCGCCGAAGGCCCGATCACGGCCAGCGATTCCCCGGGCGAGAGGGCGAAGTTCACCCCCTTGATCAGCGCGGAGGACTGGCCGGGGAAGCCGAAGGACACGCGCTCGACCGACAGCGCGCCGGTGGGGGCGGGCAGCGGCATGCCCGGCGGCCGGATGCGCGGCTGCACCAGGAAGGCCTGGAGGCGCGCATAGGCCTGGCGCGAGGAGACCAGCGCCTTCCAGCCGCCGATCAGCTGCTCCACCGGCGCCAGCGCGCGGCCCATGATGATGGAGGCGGCGATGGAGGCGCCCGCCGTGAGCTGCTGCTGGAGCACCAGCCAGCAGCCCACGCCCAGCACGGCGAGCTGCACGGCGAGGCGGAAGAACTTGGTGGCCGCCAGCACCAGGGCCACGCGGTCGGCCGCGCGCACCTGGGGCGGCGTCATCCTGGCCACGCCCTCGCGCCAGCTCGCCATCACGGCGCGCGACATGCCCATGCTGTCGATCACCTCGGCGTTGCGCACCATCGCCTCGGCCCGGCGCTGGCTCTGCATCGCGGCCGTGTTCGCCTCGCGCATGAGGCCCGAGGAGATCACCTCGTTCAGCAGGGTGAGCGCGAAGAGGAGCGCGGCGCCGCCCAGCGCGATCCAGCCCATCAGGGGGTGCAGCATGAAGATGACGGCGAGGTACACCGGCACCCAGGGCACGTCGTACAGCGCCAGCATCCCGGGCGAGCCCAGGAAGCCGCGGCAGACCGCGAGGTCGCGCAGCGCCTCCATCCGGTAGGGGCGGCCGCGCAGCTGGGATTCCAGCGCGCGGTCGAACCCCTCGGGCGCCACGCGCAGCTCGATCCAGGACGCGATGCGCTGCATGACGATGGAGCGGCACGCCTCCAGCGCCGCCATCACCAGCAGGGCGAAGATGGCGATGATGGTGAGGAAGACCAGCGTGTCGGTGTTGCGGGTGGCCAGCACCCGGTCGAACACCTGCATCATGTAGAGCGACACGGTGAGCTGGAGCAGGTTCACCACGCCCGAGAAGGCGCCGACCAGCCAGAATTGCCCCCGGCAGGCGACGATGGCCCGGGCCAGCGGCGTCTGCTTCAGCGCCTCCGCGGCCGTGCGCGGGGGCATCATGGGTGAAACGTCCCGGACTGCGTCATGCCGTGCCCACCTGCCATATTGGCCGCCCATCCTGGGCGTGCCGCATCATGCACCGAAACAACCTTACGATCCGTGAACACGGCGTCACCCCGCCTGGAAGACGTAGCGGCGCGACAGCACGAAGTTGAACCCCATCCCCGCCACCGCGCCGGCCGCCACCGCCACCACCGGGTGCGTGGCGGTCAACGAGACGAGCAGCGCGTAGGTGCCGTAGTTGGCCGCGAAGCCCACCAGGTTCAGCAGGGCGAAGCGCGCCCATTGCGCGCCCACCGCCCCGCCGCCCCGCCGTTCCCGGAAGGTCCAGGCGCGGTTGAGCGAGAAGGTGGCGGTGACGGCGGCCAGGTAGGACACGACGCGGCCCGAATACTTGTCCAGCCCCAGCGCCATCGCGGCCAGCAGGACGGCGATGTCCACCACCAGCCCCGCGACGCCGACCACCCCGAAACGCAGGAATTGCCCGATCATGGGGCGCTTCATGAACCGGCAGGGAGAAAAACGCCAGGACCGGGGGATTGCGGATGGATGACATCCGCCCCGGAATATCCGCGATCGGGCGGCCGTCTGGGTGGAAACCCGCGCCGAAGCCTTGCTAGGCTCCTTCCCACCGCCGTCAACGCCTGGGAGATTCGTGCGCATGATCCAACGCCGCAGCCTGATGGGCGCCGCCGCCGGCCTCGTCGCCGCACCTGCCCTGGCGCAACCCGCGCGCGACCGCGTGCTGCGCTACGTCCCGCACGCCAACCCCGGCAACATAGACCCCTTCACCAACACCGCCTTCGTGGCGCGCGACCACGCCTTCCTGGTCTTCGACCAGCTCTACGGCATGACGGAGCGCTTCGAGATCCGCCCGCAGATGGTCCAGGGCCACGTGGTGGAGAATGACGGCCTGCTGTGGCGCTTCACCCTGCGCGAGGGGCTGCGCTTCCACGACAACACGCCCGTGCGGGGGCGGGACTGCATCGCCTCCATCCGCCGCTGGGGCCGGCGCGACGCCTTCGGCCAGGTGCTGATGTCGCGCGTGGCCGAGATGACGGAGGAAAGCGACCGCGTCTTCTCCATCCGCCTGAACAAGGCCTTCCCCAAGATGCTGGAGGCCTTCAGCAAGGTCACCACCTCCTGCCTCTTCATCATGCCCGAGCGGCTGGGCAACGTGGACCCGTTCCAGAACATCACCGAGGCGGTGGGCTCCGGCCCCTTCCGCTTCATCCGCGGCGAATGGAACCCCGGATCGCGCCTCGCCTACGAGCGCAACCCGGACTACGTGCCGGCCCAGGGGGCGCCCAGCATGACGGCCGGCGGCAAGGTGGCGCATTTCGACCGCGTCGAGTGGCACATCATGGCCGATGCCGCGACCGCCTCGGCCGCGCTCCAGGCCGGCGAGATCGACTGGTGGGAGCAGCCGAGCGCCGACCTCTTCCCCTCCTTCCTGCGCGGCCGCAACGCCAGCAACATCCGCGTGGAGGTCATCAACAACACCGGGCTGATCGGCATCTTCCGCCCCAACCACGCGGTGGCGCCCTTCAACAACCCCGCCGTTCGCCGCGCCGTCGTTTCCGCCGTCAACCAGATGGACTTCATGACCGCCGTGATCGGCGAGACGGGCATCGAGGGCTACCCGAACCTGCGGCGCGAGGGCATCGGCTTCTTCGCGCCCGAGGGCCCGTCCGCCAGCACGGTGGGCCTGGACCGGCTGCGCAAGAGCGTGGAGGCGGCGCGGGCCGAGCTCCAGGCCGCGGGCGCCATGGGCGCGCGGATGGTGCTGATGAACGCCACCGACCTGTCCTCCATCAACGCCGCCACGCTGGTGGGCGCCGACCTGTTCCGCCGCATCGGCTTCAACGTGGACCTCGTCTCCACCGACTGGGGCTCGGTGGTCGCCCGCCGGTCCTCCCGCAACCCGCTGGAGCAGGGCGGCTGGAGCGGCTTCTTCACCTTCTGGTCCGGCGTGGACCACTGGAACCCGGCCTCCCACGCCGCCATCCGCGGCCATGGCGAGAACGCCTGGCCGGGCTGGCCCACCATCCCCGCCATGGAGGCCCAGCGCGACGCCTGGTTCGACGCGCCCGACGACGCGGCGGCGCGGGCGGCGACGACGGAGATGCAGCGCATCGCCTTCGACGAGGTGCCCTACGTCCCCACCGGCATGTACTACCAGCCCACCGCCTACCGCCGGAACCTGTCGGGCATGCTCAAGGGCCAGCCGCCGCTGTTCTGGAACCTCCGGCGGGGCTGACGTCGAGCATGGCGGCCACCCGCGCCGCCAGCTCCTCCAGCCGGAAGGGCTTGGACAGCGTCGCCATGCCCTCCGGCAGCGGCCCGTCCAGGGCGCCGGCGGCGTAGCCGGTGATGAACAGCACCGGCAGCCCGGGCCGCCGCTCGCGCGCCGCATCGGCCAGCTGGCGGCCGT
>JALHNW010000244.1 GCA_022843345.1 Rubritepida sp.
CCGCGCCCCGCCCCGCCCGCGCCCGCCCCGGGATGCGGCTGCTGCGCCTCGCCATCCTGCTGGCCATCTACGGCAGCCTGGCGCTGGCCGCCGTGCTGCTGTTCCTCACCTGGGACCTGCCGCGCGCCGACGCCGCGCTCGCCACCCAGCGCCGCCCCTCCGTCACGCTCAGCACCGCCGAGGGCGGCCTGCTCGCCACCCAGGGCGACCTGTATGGCGAGACGCTGCGCCTGCGCGACATGCCGGCCCACCTGCCCGCCGCCCTGCTGGCCATCGAGGACCGGCGCTTCCGCGAGCATTGGGGCCTGGACCCCCTCGGCATCGCCCGCGCGCTGTATCGCAACGTGAGCGAGGGCGACGTGGTGCAGGGCGGCTCCACCCTCACCCAGCAATTGGCGAAGAACCTGTTCCTCTCCGCCGAGCGCTCCTTTCGCCGCAAGGTGCAGGAGGCGATCCTGGCCGTGTGGCTGGAAACGCGATTCACCAAGGACCAGCTGCTGGAGATCTACCTGAACCGCGCCTATCTCGGCGCCGGCGCCTGGGGGGTGGATGCGGCGGCGCGGGTGTATTTCGGCACCTCCGCTCGGCGCGTCACGCTGTGGCAGAGCGCGGTGCTGGCCGGGCTGCCGCAGGCGCCCTCGCGCCACAACCCGCGCTCCAACCCCGACGGCGCCATGGCGCGCGCCCGCGACGTGCTGCGCGCCATGGCGGAGACGGGGGCCATCACCCCCGCCCAGCGCGACGCCGCGATCGCCGAGATGGCGATCCCGCCCCGCCCTTCGCGCAACGGCGGCTGGTTCGCCGACTGGATCTTCGAGGACGTGCCGACGAAATTCCCGGATTCGCGCGACCTCGTGATCCGCACCACGCTGGAGCGCCGCTGGCAGGACGCCGTGGAATCCCGCCTCGCCGCGCTGCTGGACCGCGAGGGCGCCGCCGCCCGCGTGGGCCAGGGCGCCGTGGTGGTGCTGGACGCCAACACGGGCGCAGTACGCGCCATGGCCGGCGGGCGGGACTTCCGCCGCTCGCCCTTCAACCGCGCCACCGACGCGCGGCGCCAGCCCGGCTCGACCTTCAAGGCCTTCGCTTACCTGGCCGCGATCGAGCGCGGGGCCTCCACGGGCGATCCCGTCGCCGACACGCCGCTGACGCTGGGCCGCTGGTCGCCCTCCAACGGCGCCTGGCGCGCGCGGGGCGCCATCAGCATGGAGGAGGCCTTCGCCCATTCGGTGAACACCGCCGCCGTGCGCGTGATGCAAAACGGCGGCGGCCCGCGCGCCGTGGCCGAGGTGGCGGGGCGCCTGGGCGTGGAAGGCCGCTTCGGCCGCGACGCCTCCGTGGTGCTGGGCACCGGCGAGGCCACGCTGCTGGACATGACGGCCGCCTATGCCGCCTTCGCCAATGGCGGCCGGCGCGTCATCCCCTACGGCATGGCGCGCATCGAGGGGGTGACGCTGGCCATGCCCGCCATGCCGCAGGTGGTGGAGGCCGGCCACGCGGCGGCCATGCGCCAGATGATGCTGGCCACCGTCGCCCGCGGCACCGGCCGCGCCGCCGCCGTGCCGGGCCTGACCGTCGGCGGCAAGACCGGCACGACGCAGGACTACCGCGATGCCTGGTTCATCGGCTTCGTGCAGATGGGCGGTGCCACCACGGCCATCGGCATCTGGCTGGGCAACGACGACAATGCCGGGACGGAGGAGGTGAAGGGCTCCACCCTGCCCGCCCGCCTGTTCCGCGAAATCGTCGAGGCGGCGCGGGCTGGATGAGGCCGGCTGCGCCGGCGGGGGGGTAACGCCGCGCCGGCCCTTGTCCTATCTCTGTGCGTGAACATCTTCGTATCGCCAGGGAATTGGACATGGACACGATCATCGGCGGCGAGCCCGCGCAGGACCCCATCAAGGACGGCGACCAGCGCACCTTCATGAAGGACGTGATCGAGGCCTCGCGCGAGGTCCCGGTGCTGGTGGACTTCTGGGCCACCTGGTGCGGCCCCTGCAAGGCGCTGACCCCGGCGCTGGAGAAGGTGGTCCGCGCCGCCCAGGGCCGCGTGCGCCTGGTGAAGATCGACATCGACAAGAACCAGCAGCTGGTCGCCCAGCTCTCGCAGATGGGCCTGCCGCTGCAATCCGTCCCCACCGTGGTGGCCTTCGCCAAGGGCCAGATCGCCGACCTGTTCCAGGGCGCCCTGCCGGAGGGCGAGATCCGCAAGTTCATCGAGGGCGTGCTCAAGACCGCCGGCGGCCAGCTGCCGGGCGCCGACCTGCTGGCCGAGGCCAAGGCCCTGCTGGAGGCGAACGACCCCGCCGGCGCGCTGGAGCTCTTCGCCACGCTGGGCCAGCAGGAGCCCGACAACGCCGAGGCGCTGGCCGGCCTCGCCCGCTGCCTGATGCTGCTGGACGAGGAGGAGCAGGCGGCCCAGATGCTCGACAGCCTGCCAGACGCCATCAAGGCCCATGCCGAGGTCGCCGCCGTGCGCGCCGCCCTCGAACTGGCGAAGGCCGGGCGCGAGGCCCAGGGCAAGCTGGGCGAGATGCAGGCCCGCATCGCCGCCGACCCGGACGACCACGCCGCGCGCATCGAGCTGGCCGTGGCGCTGAACGCCGCCGGCCAGCGGCAGGAGGCGGCGGACGAGCTGCTGGCCTCCATCAAGCGCGACCAGGCGTGGAACGAGGGCGCGGCGCGCCGCCAGCTCCTCCAGCTCTTCGAGGCCTGGGGCCTGATGGACCCGGACACGCTGAAGGCCCGCCGCAAGCTCTCGACGTTGCTGAACCGGTGAGCCCCTTCGCCCCCCAGCCCGAGCAGCTGCCGGCCGAGATCGCGATCTTCCCGCTCTCGGGCGCCCTGCTGCTGCCCGGGGGGCGGCTGCCGCTCAACATCTTCGAGCCGCGCTACCTCGCCATGGTCGAGGACAGCATGGCCAGTGGCCGCATGCTCGGCATGATCCAGGGCGACCCGTCGCGGCCCAAGCGGCCGGACGGCGGCAGCGCCCTGTTCGGCACCGGCTGCCTAGGCCGCATCTCCTCCTTCGCCGAGACGGAGGACGGGCGCATGCTCGTCACCCTCACCGGCGTCGCGCGCTTCCACGTGGAGGAGGAGCTGGCGATGCGCCGCGGCTTCCGCCGGGTGCGCGCCGACTACGCGCCCTTCCTGGCCGACCTGGAGCCCGAGACCCTGCCGGTCCCGCAGGCCGAGATCCTGGCCGCCCTGCGCGGCTACTTCGCCGCCCAGGGCATGGAGGCCAACCACGAGGCCATCGCCGCCCTGTCCGGCCCCGCCCTGGTCACCACCCTGGCCATGGTCTGCCCCTTCACTGTGGCCGAGAAGCAGGCGCTGCTGGAGGCCGAGACCCTGCCCGCCCGCGCCGCCACCCTGCTGGCCCTGCTGCGGATGGGCGCGCTGGGCGGCGAGCTTCCGCCCGGCGCCCGGCCAAGCTAGAACCTCCCCATGTCCGACACCCCCGCCCCCGTGGACCCGAAGCTGCTGGAGATCCTGGTCTGCCCCGTCACCAAGGGCCCGCTGCGCTACGACCGCGAGCGCGGCGAGCTGGTGAGCGAATCGGCCGGCCTCGCCTATCCGGTGCGCGACGGCATCCCGATCATGCTGCCCGACCAGGCGCGCAAGCTGGACTGACATGCCCGCCGTCACCGCGCTGCGCTACCGGCGCGAGGACCGCATCCTCGACGTCACCTTCGACGACGGCGCGCAGTTCGCGCTGCCGGCGGAGCTCCTTCGCGTCGAATCGCCCTCCGCCGAGGTGCAGGGCCATGGGCCGGGGCAGAAGGTCATCGTCGCCGGGCGCCGCCACGTCGGCATCATGCGGATCGAGCCGGTGGGCCACTACGCCGTGCGCATCGCCTTCGACGACCTGCACGACAGCGGCATCTTCTCCTGGCCCTACCTGCGCGAGCTGGGCGAGCACCAGGCCGAACGCTGGGCGGAATATGAAACCGCATTGGCCTTGAAGGGCCTCTCAAGGGATCCGCGCAAGGCGCGGTGAAACCACGATTCCAGGCGCGGCGTTGTTTCGCGCATGAACCGTCGCGCCCTTCTCCTCGGACTTCTCCTGGCCCCGGCCGGCGCGGCGCAGGCCGCCATCGGCGACACCTCGGGCCTCGCCTCCCGCCCCGACCCGGATGCGGAGGCGGTGCAGTACGGCCCGCCGCCGGGCCAGTGG
>JALHNW010000245.1 GCA_022843345.1 Rubritepida sp.
CGCGCGGGCCAGCATCGGCTCGCGCTCGCGCCGCCACAGCGCCAGCAGCCGCGCCAGTTCGCGCAGCGGCTCCGGATGGTCGTCCACCCGCAGGTCCATGTCGGGGAAGTCCTCGGTGGTGACCAGGCGGATCGCGGCGGACTGGCGGCCCCGCCGGTCGCCGCCCGCATCCTCGCCCGCCTGCAGCGCCAGCAGCATCCGCTCGGGCAGCGGCTGGCCAGGATGCGCCAGGAAGGCGTCGCGCGTCGCCAGCAGCACGTCGGGGCCGGACAGCATGTTGCCGGCGAGCGACCAGCCGTCCCCCGCCAGCGATCCGCACCACTCCACGCAGTTGGCCCCGGTGCGCGCCGCCACCCGGCCGCGCGAATCGATCGCGTGGACCTGCCGCAGCCCCCGCCCCTCGTCGCCCGCCAGCGCCGAATCCAGGGCCAGGGCAGGGGGGAGGCCGCGCCCCATGGCATCGAGCGCCGCGGGGCCGAGGTAGCGGTTGGTGATGGACTGCGTGGACACCGCGCCGACGCCCGCGCGCAGGAACGGGCATGAGGCGCCGACCGCGAGGGCGCACGTCGTCACCGCGACGGCGAGCGCGCCGCTCGCCGGGTCATGCGCGAGGATGGACCAGGTCATCGCGCCATCCTGATCCATTCACGCGCAGCTTTCCAGCCAGCCGGCTTGCATCCGGCCTCCCGCGCGCGCAGGAATCCGCCAAGGAACGCTCCGGAGGAAACCATGCCGCACCCGATTCCGCGCCGCCTCGTCCTGGCCGCGCCGGCCGCGCTCGCCGCGCCCGCGCTGGCCCAGCCGTCCTGGCCGGACCGGCAGATCCGGCTCATCGTTCCCTTCGGGCCCGGCGGCGCGATCGACACGCTCAGCCGCAACGTCGCCTCCCGCTTCGCCGAGCACGCGAACGGCCAGACCCTGGTGGTGGAGAACCGCCCCGGCGCGGGCGGCACCATCGCCGGCGCCTTCACCGCCACGCAGCGGCCGGACGGTGCCACGCTGATGATGGCCGACATCGGGGCCAACTGCATCGGCCGGCTGCTCTACCCCGCGCTGCCCTACGACCCGATCGCGGCCTTCACGCCCATCATCCACCTGGTCAACCTGCCCGGCGCGCTGATCGCCCACCCCACGGTGGCCGAGCAGACGCCCGCGCAGATCATCGCAGCGGCGCGCGAGCGGCCGGACCGCTTCACCTACTCCTCCGCCGGCAACGGCAACGGCTCGCACCTGTTCATGGAGCTGTTCCTGAAGCGGGCAGGGGTGCGCATGGTCCACGTCCCCTACCGCTCGGGCGCCGAGATGGTGACGGCGCTGGTGCGGGGCGACGCGCAGTTCGGCTTCCCCACCGTGTCCTCCGCGCTGGCCATGGTGCGCGACGGGCGGGCGCGCGCCGTGGCGGTCAGCCACCCGCAGGGCACACCGATCCTGCCCGGCATCCCGGGCCTGGCCGACACGCTGCCCGGCTTCGACCAGTCCGTCTGGCACGGCATCGTCGCGCCCGCGGGGATGGAGCGCGGCCTGGTGCTGCGCATCAACGAGGTGTTCGCCCGGATCGCCGCGATGCCGGAGGTGCAGGAGGCGGTGTTCCGCCAGCAGGCCGGCCGCGTCACCGGCGGCACGCCGGAGGACTTCGCCACCCACATCCGGCGCGAGTACGCGACCTGGGAACCGGTAATCCGCGACGGCAACATCCGGGCCGATTGACCATGCCCGCGCGCGGCGCCAGCGTGGCGCCCATGGAGACGAAGACCCCAGCCATCCCCCGGCCTGCCGCCACCCTGCTGCTGCTGCGGGACCGGCCGGGCGGGCTGGAGGTGCTGATGGTCCGCCGCGCGCGCGAGATGGACTTCGCCTCCGGCGCGCTGGTCTTCCCCGGCGGGCGGGTCGAGGAGGCGGACGCGCTGCTGGCGCCCGGCGACGATGCGCTGGGCGCCTTCCGCATCGCCGCGATCCGCGAGGCGTGGGAGGAGTGCGGCCTCCTGCTGGCCCATCCCCCCGCGCCGCCCCTGCACGTCCAGGGCGCCTTCGGGACCGCGCTGCTGGAACGCGGCCTGCGCCCGGACCACGGGGCGCTGGTGCCCTTCGCGCACTGGATCACGCCCGCCCACAGCCCCAAGCGCTTCGACACCCACTTCTTCGCCGCCGTGGCGCCCGAGGGGCAGGACGCCGTTCATGACGGGCACGAGGCGGTGGAATGCGCCTGGCTGCGCCCCGCCGAGGTCATCGCCGAGGCCGCGGCAGGACGCCGCACCCTGGTCTTCGCCACGCGGCTGAATCTGTTGCGCCTGGCGCGCCACGCCACGGCGGGAGAAGCGTTGGAGGAGGCCGGGCGCACCCCGGTCGTCACCGTCACGCCCGAGCCGGTGCCCGACGGGGCAGGCGGCACGCTGCTGCGCATCCCAGGTGCCGCGGGCTACGGTGGAGACATCTTTCCTGCGCTCGACCGGCCCGCGATGGGCGGGCACTGGCCTGGCCAGTCCTAGGAATTTTCACCGGTAACCTTCAAAATCCGCGCCGCTTCGCGTCCTGCCAAGCCCGTTCCATCCGCTCGAGGCCGGCATCGGCGGGTGCGACGCCGGCCGATGCCAGGTCAGCCTCCACCGCGGCGAAGCGGCGCTCGAACTTGCGGTTGGCGGCCAGCAGGCAAGCCTCGGGATCCAGCCCGAGCTTGCGGCCGAGGTTGGCCAGGACGAAGAGGAGGTCGCCCAGCTCATCGGCCAGCCGCTCGGGCGCGGCCTCGGGGAGTTCGGCGCGTAGCTCCGCGGCTTCCTCCTCCAGCTTGTCGAGCACCGAAGCCGCGTCGGGCCAGTCGAAGCCGACGGCGGCGGCGCGCTTCGTCAGCTTGGCGGCGCGGGAAAGGCCGGGAAGGGCGACGGCCACGCCGGCGAGCGTTCCCGTCTCCGCCCGCCCGGCGCGTTCTGCGGCCTTCTGGCGCTCCCAGCCCGCCGCCTGCATGCCGGCGTCGCGGGCGGCCGGCTCGCCGAAGACGTGGGGGTGGCGGCGCACCATCTTCGCGGCGATCGCTTCGGCGACATCGGCGAAGTTGAACCAGCCGCGCTCCTCCGCCAGCCGCGAGTGATACGCGACCTGGAGCAGCAGGTCGCCCAGCTCATCCTTCAGCGCGGCGGGATCGGGGCCTTCGGCGATGGCGGAGGCGACCTCGTGCGCTTCCTCGACCGTGTAGGGGGCGATGGAGGCAAAGTCCTGCGCCAGGTCCCACGGGCAGCCCGAAACGGGATCGCGGAGAGCGGCCATCACGGCGAGCAGGCGGGACACGGGGAAATCCGGGGCGTGTGACATGGGGGACGGTGTAGGGGGAGGCGGCGGGACCGCAAATCCCCGGAACCATCCACAGGCCTTCGAACCGCATAAGATTGATTATGGAAAAATCGTCTGGTGGAAAACCAGCGGGAAAACCGGCCCCGCAGCCCCGCGTCGCAGTCAGGCCTCGATCACCATGCCGTCGTGTCCCGGTTCGATTCCGGGCGGCAGTTCGGCGCGAAGCCGGGCCCAGTCCATCGTCGGGCCCATGTGCGTGAGGATGAGGCGCTGCGGCCGCACGATCGCCTGCCAGGCCATCACCTCCGCCAGGCCGGCGTGCACCGGGTGGGCGTCCCGGCGAAAACAGCCCACGACCCAGACCTGGACGCCGCGCAGCGCCGCGAGCGTTTCTTCCGGCATCCGCACCACATCCGTGGAATAGGCAAAAGAGCCGATTCGTAGGCCCATAGTCCGCATGACGGCGTGGTCCTGTTCAAGCGCCAGAAGGGATAAAGTTCCTATGACAGCCGTCTCTCCTGGGCTCAATTCCGTTGCCCGCAGGTCGGGCCGGAAGAAGCCGCGGCTCGGCCCACGGAAGGCGTAGCCGAAGCGCCCCGTCAGTTCCGCCAGCGTTTCGCGGAAGCCGTAGGCCGGGATCCCCTTCCCGCCGTTGCGGTTGGCCTGGCGCAGCTCGTCCAGGCCCATGACATGGTCGGCATGGGCGTGCGTGAAGACCACGCCGTCGACGACGCCCACCCCCGCATCCAGCAGCTGCCGGCGGCAATCAGGCCCGGCATCCACCAGCACGCGCGCGCTGCCGCCCTCGATCAGCGCCGAGGTCCGCAGCCGCCGGTTGCGCGGCTCGGCCGGGTCGCAGCTGCCCCAGTCGCCGCGCCCGTCCGCGCCGCCGAT
>JALHNW010000246.1 GCA_022843345.1 Rubritepida sp.
GGCGGGCTGCGGCGGGTCGGGCGGGGGCTTGGGCCAGGGGCGGCCGGGGCCGTCCTTCATCCAGGCCCAGAAGGCGCGCATCTGCTCGCCGGCCGGCGAATCGTCGGGGTTGCGGAAGCGCCCCCGCGCGTCGCGCCGCGCCGGCTTGATCACTGCATGCCGGCCGCGGCGCGGTGCGCGGCCTCGATCGCGCGGCGGTGTCCTGGTGTCACGCGGGGTGCGTCCTTGCGAAGATCGGCATGGCTGCGAACGCCGCCATGCGCGCGGGGTTCCCCGGCGTCCCGAGGAACGTCACCCCGCCTTGCCCATCCGGCCTGCCAGGTCCTGGATGAACTGCCAGGCCACGCGGCCCGAGCGGGCGCCGCGGGTGACGCTCCACTCCACCGCCATGCGGCGCAACTCGGATGGTTCGAGCGAAAGGCCCATCGCGGCGGCGTAGCCCTCGATCATCGCGAAGAAGGTCGGCTGGTCGCAGTTGTGGAAGCCGACCCACAGGCCGAAGCGGTCCGACAGCGAGACCTTCTCCTCCACCGCCTCGTTGGGGTTGATGGAGGTGGAGCGCTCGTTCTCGATCATGTCGCGCGGCATCAGGTGGCGGCGGTTGGAGGTGGCGTAGAAGAGCACGTTGGCCGGCCGCCCCTCGATGCCGCCATCGAGCACGGATTTCAGCGCCTTGTAGTCGGCGTCCTCCTTCTCGAAGGACAGGTCGTCGCAGAACACCAGGGCGCGGCGTTCCTGCGCGCGCAGGAAGCCCAGGAGCTCGGGCAGGGTGCGGATGTCCTCGCGGTGGATCTCGATCAGCGCCAGCGTGCCGGGGTGGGCGCGGTTCGCCTCGGCATGCGCCGCCTTCACCAGGGAGGACTTGCCCATGCCGCGCGCGCCCCAGAGCATGGCGTTGTTCGCCGGGTACCCGCGCGCGAAGCGCAGCGTGTTCTCCAGGATGATCTCGCGCTGCTGCGTTACGCCCTGGAGCAGGCCGATCTCGACGCGCGACACCTGCGCCACCGGGCGCAGCGTGTGCGGCGGCTGCCAGACGAAGGCGTCGGCCCCCTCCAGCCGCGGCGGCGGGGCAGGGGGCGGGGAAAGGCGTTCAAGCGCCTCGGCGATGCGGGAAAGGAGGGCGGCGTCCATGCGGCGGTTGAAGCCCCGCCCTGCGGTTGACGCAAGGCCCGGGGCAGGCCAGATGCGGCCCCGACCCCTTCACCCCCCGCGAGGCCCGATGTTCATCTCCCCCGCCTATGCCCAGGACGCGACCGCCGGCGCCGGCGCCGTGGTCATGCAGCTGCTGCCGCTGCTGCTCATCTTCGTCGTCTTCTACTTCCTGCTGATCCGCCCGCAGCAGAAGAAGATGAAGGAGCGCAACGCCATGCTGACCAGCCTGAAGCGCGGCGACGAGGTGATCACCGGCGGCGGCGTGCTGGGCGTGGTCAAGAAGGCCACGGACGGCGACGACAAGATCGAGGTCGAGATCGCGCCCAGCCTGCGCATCACCGTGCTGCGCGGGACCATCGCGAGCGTGATCCGCCCCGAGGCGGCGAACGACGTGAAGAGCTGAGGTTCCCCTGGGGGCCGGGCAGCCGCCCGGCCTGGCTTCGGCCGGCCGCTGGCGTACCGGGCGCTCCTTCCGGCCGGTGGGCCGCGCCGTGCGCGGCCAATGGCGCTACGGCCGGTCGTCCATCAGCCCCTCGACCGGCGGCGCGTCGCCGTAGCGTTCCAGCAGCCCCGCGTCGTTCTCGGCCACCTTGCCGACGCGCGGCTGCACCGGCCAGAAGGCCAGCAGCGAATCGTCCAGCGGCGCCAGCAGGGCCGCCAGCGCCTCCTCCCCCACCTCGCGCTCGCCCAGCCAGGCGGGCCAGGCGGCGCGGGGCAGCAGGACCGGCATGCGGTGGTGCAGCTTGGCCTGCCGCCCGGCCGAATCGGTGGTGACGACCGAATAGGTCCGCAGCCAGGTCCCGTCCTCCGCCTTCCAGCCTTCCCACAGCCCGGCCGCGGCCATCGGCGCGCCGTCGCGCAGCGCCGCGGCATAGGGTTGCTTGCGTCCGTCCGCGCCCTGGTGCCACTCGTAGAAGCCGTCCATCGGCACCAGACAGCGGCGGCGGCGGAACGCCTCGCGGAAGGAGGGCTTCTGCCTGATGCCGTCGGCCCGCGCGTTGATCAGCCGCGCCCCGCCCTTCGCGTCCTTCGCCCAGTAGGGCACCAGGCCCCATTGCAGCATGTCCAGGTGGCGTTCGCCCGTCTCCGGGTGGCGGCGCACCACCGGGGCCTGCTGCGTGGGCGCGATGTTGAAGGAGGGCGGCCAGTTCGGCACCGGCCCCGCCACGCCGAAATACGCCGCGATCTCCGCGTTCGGCCGATGGAGGAGGTAGCGCCCGCACATCCCCTGCCAACCCCGCGCGCGGCCGGCGGTTACGCCGCCACCGCCTCGCGCCCGCGGATGAAGTCGCTGGCCTTCTCGGCTATCATCAGCGTGGTGGCGTAGGTGTTGGCGCTGGTCATGCTGGGCATCACTGAAGCGTCCACCACCCGCAGCCCCTGGAGGCCGCGCACCCGCAACCGGTCGTCCACCACGGCCATCGGGTCGCCCTCCGGCCCCATGCGGCAGGTGCCGATGAGGTGGTAGGTGGTGCTGCCATTCTTCTTCGCGAAATCCAGCAGCTCGTCGTCCGACTGCACGGCGGGGCCGGGCAGCGTCTCGCATTCCAGCACCGCCTGCATCTGCGGCGTGCCCAGCATCCGCCGCAGCAGCCGCATGCCGCCCAGGTGGACGCGCACGTCCATCGGGTCGCTCAGGTAGTTGGGCTGGATCTCCGGATCCTCCCACACGTCGCGCGAGCGCGCGCGTACCCAGCCCTTGCTTTCGGGCCGGTGCTGCCAGGCGCCGGCGGTGACGCCCGGGTAGTCGTCCAGGACGTAGACCATGCCCTCCTTGTAGGAGCCGGGCGTGAAGACGCATTGCAGGTCCGGCTGGTCCAGCCCCTCGAAGCTCTTCCAGAACACGTGGACGTGGGAGGGCGAGGTGGCGAGGATGTTGGGCCGCCCGGTGCCCCATTTCAGCAGCTGGTCGGCCAGGCGCAGCCCGCGCGACATCTCGTTCAGCGTCAGCACGCCGGGGCGCGCGCGCATCACGAAGCGCGATGCGTAGTGGTCGCGGAAGTTCTCGCCCACGCCGGGCAGCTCGTGGCGCAGCTCCACGCCCAGGTCGGTGATCCAGCGCGGGCCGATGCCGCTGACCTGCATCAGGCGCGCCGTGTTGGCGGTGCCGCCGGAAAGGATCACCTCGCGCCGCGCCCGCACCTCCGTCGCCGGCCCGCCGCGCGCGCGGCCGTAGCGCACGCCCACGGCCCGCTTGCCCTCCAGCACGATCTCGGATGCTCGGGCGTTGGTCCGCAGCTCCAGGTTCCTGCGGGCCAGCGCGCCGTGCAGGAAGGCGCGGTAGGCCGAGACCCGCCTGCCGTTCAGGATGGCGCGCTGGTAATAGCCGACGCCGGCCTGGTCGCCGGAATTGTAGTCGGGGTTGCGCGGGATGCCGAGGGATTCGCAGCCGGCGATGAAGGCCTCGCTCACCGGGTGGAACCAGTCCATGTCGGTGATGGGGATGCCCTGCGCGCGCCCCCGCCGCTCGTCGCTGCCGAAGCCGATGCGGCGCTCGGTGCGCATGTAGTAGGGCAGGCAGTCGGCGTAGCCCCAGCCGCGGTTGCCCTTCTGCGCCCAGCTGTCCAGGTCGCCCGGCTGGCCGCGGTTGTAGATCATGCCGTTGATGGAGGAGGAGCCGCCCAGCGTGCGCCCCTGCACGGTGGCGATGCGCCGCCCGCCGGTGTTCGCCGTGGGCTCGGTGGAGAACTGCCAGGTGAAGCCGGGGTCCTTCAGCATCTTGATGAAGCCGGCGGGCAGGTGGATCCAGGGGGAGCGGTCGGGCGGCCCCGCCTCCAGCACGCAGACCGTCACGGCCGGGTCCTCGGAGAGCCGGGCGGCCAGCAGCGAGCCGGCGGCGCCGCAGCCCACGATCACGTAGTCGAACTCATCCGCCATGCCGGCCTCCCCATTCCGGGGCAGCTTACGCCGGGGCTTGGCGCTGTCCACCGGGGCGCGCCATGCTGGCCTGATGCTGCGCCGCGCCCTGCTGGCCCTGCCCACCGCCGCCTTCGCGCAGGAGCGCCCGCGCCCGC
>JALHNW010000247.1 GCA_022843345.1 Rubritepida sp.
GCCGTGGCAGCCGGCGCAGTTCTGCGCGAAGGCGCCGCGGCCGCCGGCGAGCGCGAAGCCGCGCAGCTCCGGGTCGGCGGCGATCTGCTCGGGCGTCGCCTCGCGCAGGCGTGCCAGCATGGGCTCCATCCGCGCGCGCTCGGTCGCCACCTGGGCGGGGAGGTCGCCGCGGGCGGTCCAGCCCGTCAGCCCCTTCCAGCCGGTGCCCGGGAAGGCCGGGTAGAGCACCACCCACACGGCAGCGAAGGCGATGGTGGCGTAGAGCGTCCACAGCCACCACCGCGGCATCGGCGTGTCCAGCTCCTTCAGGCCGTCCCACTCGTGGCCCGTGGTCATCTGGCCCGAGACGGCGTCCTTCTCGATCTTGGTCGGCATCAGCCTTGGCCTTCCCTGGAATTCGGTTCGTCGCGCAGGACCATGAGGCCCCGCTCCTTCCACAGGTCCTTCCTGGATGGCTTGAGCACCCAGATCAGGATCCCGCCGAAGAGCAGGAAGAACCACAGGACCCAGAGGCTGTTGAACAGCGGCTGCAGCTCGTGCATCGCGCCCTCCTCAGTGCTGGTTGAGCTGCTCGGGCGTCACGTCGCGGAACTGGACGAGGGTGCCGAGCATCTGCAGGTAGGCGACGAGCGCGTCCATCTCCGTGACCACGGCCGGGTTGCCGTCGAAGGCCCCCTGGCGGGCACGGGCGTAGCGCCCGCCGAAGGCGGCGCCGTCGGCGTCCGGGCGGGCCTGGGTCTCCAGGTCGGCGCGGGCGTTGGCGATCATCTCCGCCGAATAGGGCACGCCCAGCGCCGCCTGGGCGCGCAGGTGGCCCTCGATCCCCGCGTAATCAAGCGGGCGGTCCAGGAAGGAATAGGGCGGCATGATGCTGTCCGGCACCAGGGCGCGGGGCGAGCGCAGGTGCTCGGCCTGCCAGTCGTCGGAGTAGCGGCCGCCCACGCGCGCCAGGTCCGGCCCGGTGCGCTTGGAGCCCCACTGGAAGGGGCGGTCGTACATGCTCTCCGCGGCGAGCGAGAAGTGGCCGTAACGCTCGTTCTCGTCGCGGAAGGGGCGCACCATCTGGCTGTGGCAGGCGTAGCAGCCCTCGCGGACGTAGATGTTGCGGCCCATCAGCTCGAGCGGCGTGTAGGGGCGCATGCCCTGCACGCGCTCGATCGTCGTCTCGACCGTGAAGAGCGGGACGATCTGCGCCAGGCCGCCGATCGCCACGGTGATGAGGGTGAGCACGGCGAGCAGGATGACGTTGCGCTCGATGTGCCCGTGGGTGAAGTTCTTGAACATGTGTGCCTCTCCCCTCACTCGGCCGGCAGGGGCTGGGAGGCGGGGGCGGCATACCGCTCCGGCTCCGCGGCCTCGCCCACGGTGATGGTCTTGAAGACGTTCCAGGCCATCAGCAGCGCGCCCGACAGGAACAGCACCCCGCCCAGCATGCGGATGACGTAGTAGGGGCGCATGGCGGCGACCGTCTCGATGAACGAGTACTGGAGGAAGCCCAGCTCGTCATAGGCGCGCCACATCAGGCCCTGCATGATGCCCGACACCCACATCGAGGTGATGTAGAGGACGATGCCCAAGGTCGCGAGCCAGAAGTGCCAGGCGATCAGCTTCTGCGACCACATGCCCGCCCGCTTCCACAGCACCGGGATCAGCCAGTACAGGGCGCCGAAGGTGATGAAGCCGTTCCAGCCCAGCGCGCCCGAATGCACGTGGCCGATGGTCCAGTCGGTGTAGTGCGACAGGCTGTTCACCGCCTTGATGGACATGACCGGGCCCTCGAAGGTGGACATGCCGTAGAAGGCCACCGCCGTCACCGAGAAGCGCAGGCCCGCGTCGGTCCGCAGCTTGTCCCACGCGCCCGACAGGGTCATGATTCCGTTGATCATGCCGCCCCAGGAGGGCATCCACAGCATGACCGAGAACACCATGCCCAGCGTCTGCGCCCAGTCGGGCAGCGCGGTGTAGTGCAGGTGGTGCGGGCCGGCCCAGATGTACAGGAAGATGATGGACCAGAAGTGCACGATGGACAGGCGGTAGGAGTAGACCGGCCGGTTCGCCTGCTTGGGGATGAAGTAGTACATCATGCCCAGGAAGCCCGCGGTCAGGAAGAAGCCCACCGCGTTGTGGCCGTACCACCACTGGATCATCGCCCCCTGCACGCCCGCGGGCGCCGAGTAGGAGAAGGTGGAGGTCAGCGCCAGCGGCAGCGAGATGTTGTTGCCGATGTGCAGCATCGCCACCGTGATGATGAAGGCGAGGAAGAACCAGTTCGCCACGTAGATGTGCGGCTCCTCGCGGCGCATGATCGTGCCGCAGTAGGCCAGCAGGTACATCACCCACAGCACGGTCAGCCACAGGTCGGAGAACCACTCCGGCTCCGCGTACTCCTTGCCCTGGGTGACGCCGAGCACGTAGCCGAGTGCGGCGGTCACGATGAAGAACTGGTAGCTCCAGAACAGGTACCAGCCCATCTCCTCGCCGCCCCACAGGCTGGCGCGGCAGGTGCGCTGGACGATGTAGAGCGACGTGCCCAGCAGGGCGTTGCCGCCGAAGGCGAAGATCACCGCGCTGGTGTGCACCGGGCGCAGTCGGCCGAAGCTGGTCCATTCCAGGTCCAGGTTCAGCAGGGGCCAGGCGAGCTGGGAGGCGATGACCACCCCCATCAGGAAGCCCACGATGCCCCAGAACAGGGTGGCGATGGCGAAGGCGCGGATCGGCGCCTCCACGTAGGCGACCTCCCTCGTCCTCGCTGGCGCCGCCGCCCAGTCCCCCGCAGGGGCATTGGGGCTGGCGGCCATGCTGGCGCTGGCCATGCAACTCTCCTCGAATCCCGGGGCGCAGCTCGCCCCCGGGGGTGCTTATCGGGCGGGGGGTGCGGATGGTCCTTGATCGGGATCAACGTCGGGTGGTTTGGTTGCATCTAATGATCCCCGGGAGAGAGGACGCCGGACAATGAGCATCGACATCACCCCCACCCCGCTTCCCATGCCGGGCAGGGTCCGGCGCGTCGCCACCGACCGGCCATGGACCTGGCTGACGCTGGGCTGGCGCGACATGATGGCCGCGCGGCCCATCAGCCTCGCCTACGGCGCGGCGCTGACGGTCTTCGGCTGGGTCTTCGCGCTGCTGCTGTTCGAGGTGGGCACGCCCTGGGCGATCCTTCCCGCCACGGCGGGCTTCTTCATCCTGGCCCCCATCCTGGCCGCCGGCCTGTACGAGACGTCGCGCCGGCTGGAGGCGGGCGAGGCGCCGACCCTGGCCGAGGCAGCGGGCGGCTTCCGGCGCAACGGCGTGCAGCTCGCCATGATGGGCGCGCTGCTGCTGGTCATCCACCTGTTCTGGACGCGCATCGCGGGGCTGCTGTTCATCCTGTTCTTCGGCGGCACCTCCTACACCCTGGCCGGGCTGCCGATGGCCATGCTGCGCTCGGACCACCTGCTGCCCTTCCTCGTGGTCGGCACGGGCTTCGGCTTCGTGCTGGCCTCGGTGACCTTCGCCACCTGCGCGGTGTCCATCCCCATGCTGGTGGACCGGCCGGAGATGACCTTCCTGGAGGCGATCACCGTCTCGGTCAGCGCGGTGATGGAGAACTGGCGGGCCATGGCGCTGTGGGCCGGGCTGATCGTCGTGTTCACGGGGCTGGCGCTGGTGCCGTTCTTCCTGGGCCTGGTGGTGGCGCTGCCGCTGATCGGGCACGCGACGTGGCATGCGTACCGTGACCTGGTGGTGCGGTAGGGGGCCGGCGGCTAGGAGGCCCCCGGCGGCAGGGGTATGGTGCGGATGCCGCATGGAGCCCAGCCGCCGGGAATGACGCCGAAGGGACCGATCCCGCCACCGGGTGGCGATGATGCGCCGCAGGCCGCCGCCGGCCCGGCGCGGTGCCTGGAGGCCGAGCTCGACCTGGCGCGGAAGGTGGCCCGCGCCCGGGCGGGCGAGAACACGGCGCTCCGCGACGCGCTCCTGACCGCGAACGAGGCGGCCTTGCTCCGCGACGGCGTGCTCCGGGCGATGCGGCGGTCGCGGTCCTGGCGCGTCACGGCGCCGCTGCGGGCGCTGACGTTCCTGCTGACCCGCAGGCCCGTGCAGGAACCCCCGCCACCCTTCGATCCCGCCGTCCCGCGCCTCGCGCTCGCCCCATCTGCCCCCGCCGTGGCGCCGATGGC
>JALHNW010000248.1 GCA_022843345.1 Rubritepida sp.
CCCGAGGTCTCGGGCGCGGCCTCCATCGCCGCCCGGTGCAGCGGGGCTTCGGCGATGCCTGCGTCGGGCAGGGCCGGCAGCCGGGCGCAGCCGGCGGCGAGGGGCAGGGCGAGCAGGGCGCGGCGGGGGAAGGGCATGGTTGCCCCAATGGAAGTCCTGGCGGGGGCTGCGGGTTGCGGGGGGGCGGCGCGGGGGTCTAGACCGCGCCGCACAAAGGTGAAGGCAAGGCATTCCATGACCGAACGGCTCCCCATCCGGCGCGCGCTGCTGTCCGTTTCCGACAAGGCGGGGATCGTGGAGTTCGCGCGCTTCCTCGCGGGGCAGGGGGCGCAGATCCTGTCCACCGGCGGCACCGCGGCCGCCATCCGCGCGGCGGGCATTCCGGTGACGGACGTGGGCGGGCACACGGGCTTCCCCGAGATCCTGGACGGGCGGGTGAAGACGCTGGTGCCGCAGGTGCATGGCGGCATCCTGGGCCGGCGCGACGACCCCGCGCACCTGGCGCAGATGGAGGCGCACGCCATCGCGCCCATAGATCTGGTGGCGGTCAACCTCTACCCCTTCGAGGCGACGGTGGCGGCCGGCGCGGGGTTCGACGCGTGCATCGAGAACGTGGACATCGGCGGGCCGGCGATGATCCGCAGCGCCGCCAAGAACCACGCGCACGTGGTGGTGGTGACGGAAGCGGCGCAGCTGGCCGAGGTGCAGGCGGAGCTTGAGGCCGGCGGCACCACGGAGGCGCTGCGGCGGCGGCTGGCGGCGGCGGCCTATGCCCGCACCGCGGCCTATGACGCGGCCATCGCCGCCTGGTTCGCCGGCCAGCTTGGGGAGGAGTTCCCGCCGCGCCTGGCCTTCGCCGGCGTGCTGAAGCAGACCCTACGCTACGGCGAGAACCCGCACCAGCGGGCGGGCTTCTACCTGGATGGGTCGGCGCGCCCGGGCATCGCCACGGCGCGGCAGGTGCAGGGCAAGGAATTGTCCTTCAACAACCTGAACGACACGGACGCCGCCTTCGAATGCGCCGCCGAGTTCGAGCGGCCCGCGGTGGTGATCGTCAAGCACGCCAACCCCTGCGGCGTGGCCGAGGGCGCGACGCTGGCCGAGGCGTGGGACCTGGCGCTGCGCTGCGACGCGGTGAGCGCCTTCGGCGGCATCATCGCGGTGAACCGGCGGCTCGACCTGGCGGCGGCCGAGAAGATGGCGGCGATCTTCACCGAGGTGGTGATCGCGCCCGAGGCCGACGACGACGCCATCGCCGCCTTCGCGCGCAAGAAGAACCTTCGCCTGCTGCTGACCGGCGGCCTGCCCGACCCGGCCGCGCCGGGGATGGTGTTCCGTTCGGTGGGCGGCGGGTTCCTGGCGCAGGGGCGCGATGCGGGGCGGGTGGACGCCGCCGCGCTGAAGGTGGTGACGAAGCGCGCGCCCTCGCCCTCCGAGATGGCGGACCTCCTCTTCGCCTTCCGGGTGTGCAAGCACGTGAAGTCCAACGCCATCATCTACGCGCGCGGGGGTGCGACGGTGGGCATCGGCGCGGGGCAGATGAGCCGGGTGGATTCCTCGCGCATCGCGGCCTGGAAGGCGGGCGAGGCGGCGAAGGCCGCGGGGCTCGACGTGTCGCTGGCCACCGGGTCCGTGGTGGCGTCGGACGCGTTCTTCCCCTTCGCGGACGGGTTGCAGGCGGCGGCCGCGGCCGGCGCCACGGCGGTGATCCAGCCCGGCGGCTCCATGCGCGACGCCGAGGTGATCGCCGCCGCCGACGAGGCGGGGCTGGCCATGGTGTTCACCGGGATGCGCCACTTCCGGCATTGATGGCGGAGCCATCAATGCCTGTTTTTTGATGCCCTCAGCGCGGCTGCCTAAGGCAGCCGCTACGCCGGGCGCGGCCTCCGGCCGCTTGGCTTCGGCCCCCTGAAGGGGGCCGGCGCGCGCCGTGCGCGCGCATCCTCGGTGGGCGGTTTTGCTTCTGGCGGGTGGCGCTTGCTGGCCGGCGCTCGGCTTCGCCGTTGCGCCTCTGGTGTTGGGTGTGGCGCGTGTCTTGGTGGGTGGCGCTTGCTGGCCGGCGCTCGGCTGCGCCGTTGCGCCTGTGGCGTTGGGTGGCGCTCGTCCCGCGGGCGGGGTGCCTGCGTGCTGGGCAGCGCGCGCTGCCCGGCCGGACATGGCCCGAAGATTACGCTTGATTTACGAAGCGCCGCGCCGCACATCCGCCTTCCATCCGCCGGAGACCGCCCCGATGCCGCTGCCTGCCACCCGCCGCGCCCTGTTGCTGGGCGCGCCCGCCGCGATGCTCGCCGCGCCCGCCGTCGCGCAGGTGCAGCAGATGCGCCTCACCCTGCCCTTCGTGGCGCAGGGCGCCACCGCCTTCGCCTTCGTGGCGCGCGAGACGGGGGCCTTCCGCCGCCGTGGCCTCGACGTGGAAGTGGCGCTGGGCACCGGCTCGCCGGTCGCGGCGCAGGCGGTGTCGCAGGGGCAGTTCGACATGGGCATCGTCGGCGCCTCCGTGCTGGTGCAGCAGGTGGCGCGCGGGCTGAACCTGGTGGCGCTGGGCACCACCATGTACGACACCACCTTCGCCATCGCCGTGCCCGCCAACTCGCCCATCCGCACCGCGAAGGACCTGGAAGGCAAGCGCCTGGGCGCCAACCCGCGCGGCGCCGACTTCGCCTTCTGGCCGGCCTGGACGCGGCTGGCCGGCGTGGACGCCGCGCGCGTGAACGTGACGCAGCTCGACCCCGCGGTGGTGGAGCGCACGCTTTCCCAGGGCCAGGTGGACGCGGTCACCTGCGTGGCGTCCTCCTCCCTGCCCACCTTCCAGGCGCTGAACTTCCCCGTGCGCTTCATCATGTGGCGCGAGGCGGGGCTGCAATTCTACCACAACACCATCGTCACCCGCCCCGAGGTGCTGGCCGCCCGCGCCGGTGCCGTGGAGGCCGTGTGCGACGGCCTATTCGAGGCGCTCGCGCTGACCCTGCGCGACCCCGAGGCGGCGCTGGCCGCCTTCATCCGCCAGCGGCCGGAGATCGGCATCAGCGACGGCTCGCGCGGGTCCGCCCGCATGGGCCAGGCGCTGCTGGCGGTGACGTCGCTGGTGCCCGAGGCGATGGGGCGGGGCCTGGGCTTCAGCGACATGGCGGTGGTGGAGCGCATGATCGGCACGGTGATGGAGTTCTCCGTCCCCGATGGCCGCCGCCCGGTGGCGGACCAGCTCTACACCAACCGCTTCGCCGGCCGGGTGCAGCTCACGCCCGCCGAGTGGCAGGGCGTGCGCGAGCGCAACGCGGCCGTGGCGCAGGCGCTGGCCTGATGATCGCGCTGCGCGGGGTGGGCAAGACCTACGCCACGCCGCGCGGCGCGGTGGAGGCGGTGGCGCACGTGGAGGCGGAGGTCGCGCCGGGCGAGTTCGTCTCCCTGCTCGGCCCCTCCGGCTGCGGCAAGTCCACGCTGCTGATGATGATGGCGGGGCTGGAGGCGCCGTCGGCCGGCGAGGTGCGGCTGCGCGGCGAGCGCGTCACCGGCCCCTCCGCGCGCAACGGGCTGATCTTCCAGGACGCCACGCTGCTGCCCTGGAAGTCGGCGCTGGAGAACGTGCTGTTCCCTGTCACGCTGATGCGCAAGCCCGTGAAGGATTACGAGGAGCGCGCCCGCGCCCTGCTGGCCCAGGTCGGCCTGGCGGGCTTCGAGGGCAAGCGCCCGGCGGAGCTGTCGGGCGGCATGCGCCAGCGCGTGGCGATCTGCCGCGCCCTGGTGGACGACCCCGACCTGCTGCTGATGGACGAGCCGTTCAGCGCGCTCGACGCCATCACGCGCGACGAGATGAACGAGGCGCTGGTGGGCATCTGGGACCGCGCGGCGGGCGCGAAGACGGCGGTGTTCGTCACCCACTCCATCCGCGAGGCGGTGTTCCTCAGCGACCGCGTGCTGGTGATGACCGGCCGGCCTTCCTCCATCGCGCTCGACTTGCCGGTCCCCTTCCCCCGGCCGCGCCGGGCGGAGATGCAGGAGACGCCGGAGTTCAACGCCCTGGTGCGGCGGCTGAAGGCGTGCATCGCCGACGGCTACGCCGGCAAGGCGGCCTGAGATGCCCGACGGCACCGCGCCCATCCGCCCCTCCGCCGCCGATGCCGCGCTGGAGCAGGCCCGCCAGGCGGCGCGGCGCGCGCGCGCCG
>JALHNW010000249.1 GCA_022843345.1 Rubritepida sp.
CCGGGCGGCGCGGAACGCCGCCCGGGGCCTTTCAGCTCCCGACCTTCAGCGGGTTCACCAGCCCACGCAGGCAGGCCAGGATGGACAGCGCGGTGATCTTGCCGGTGCGGGGGTTCTCCTCGCTCGGCACGTTCTCGATGGTCATGGTGAGCCGCGCGGATGCGGCCTCCACCACGATGGTGTGGGTGTTGCGGTCCAGCGCCGGGTCGGCCCAGACCTCCACCTGCGTGCGCTCCGGCCCGATGCCGGCGAGCGCCAGCGCGGCGGCGACGTTCACGTTGGCCGGGAAGCCCTCGACCGCGTCGAACACGTTGCCGGCGAAGATGCGCGTGCGCTCCGTCACCGCCTCCACGTCGATGCCGTTGGCCACCAGGAAGGGCGCCCCCGCCAGCCCGCGCGGCGGCTTGGCCGAGCGGATTGTGACGGAATGCACCTCCCCCTCGGCCGCCGCGCGCACCGCGTCCAGCCCCAGCAGCGCGCCGGTGGGGACGATGATGCGCGCCCCCGTTTCCTTCGCGCGCTCCACCAGCGCCATGTGCGACAGCAGCTGCCCGCAGGAGCTCGGCACGAAGATGCAGCCCGATTCCACCGCCGCCTGCGCCACCTCGGCGAAGACAGAGGCGGGCGCCGCCTCCACGATGATGTCGCATTCGCGCGGCAGCTTGGCGATGTCGAGGATCAGCGGGCGGTCGCGGAACCCCTTCATCGCCGCGCGCGCCTTCTCGGCGTCGCGCACCGCCACCGCGGCCAGCTTCAGCCCCGGCACGCCCGCGTCCAGCGCGCGCGCCAGCTGCATCCCGATGGCGCCCAGGCCCACGATTCCGACGGTGAAGGTCTCGCTCATGCGCGATACCTTACCAGGGCTTCACTCCTCCTTGAAGCCGTACTCCGGGATGCCCTGCTCGGCCCCGTAGTACTTGTAGGGCAGGAACTTGCCCGTCATGGCGATCTTCACGCGGTCCCCCTTCGGGTGCGGCATCCGCTCGAAGGCGAAGTCGAAGTCGATGGCGGACATGATGCCGTCCCCGAACTCCTCCTCGATCAGCGCCTTCCAGGCCGGGCCGTTCACCATCACCATCTCGTAGAAGCGGTAGATCAGCGGGTCGGTCGGCGGCATGGCCGTGCCGCGGTGGGGCACCTCGTTCAGCATTGCCTGCTCGCTCGCGCTCAGGCCGAACAGCGCGGCGGCCTTGGCGGCCAGCGGCTTCACCAGCTTCATCTGCCCCAGCAGCGCGCCGACCAGCAGCGTGTCCGCCACGCCGCCGATCTCGTCGCAGATGAAGCGCCAGGTCCAGCCCTTCTCGCGCTTGATGTCCAGGATCTTCTCGGTCAATTGGGCGCGGGTCATGCGTGCGTTTCCTCCAGGGCGGGCCGCACCACGGGCGGGCGGCGGGGGTCGTGGCCGGGCGGCGGCGGGCCGGCCAGCGTGCGGGAGCGCGTCACCAGGAAATCCATGATGTGGTCGCGCAGCGGGTGGTAGCCCGGCATGTGGTGCAGGCCGGCGCGGGTGCGCGGGCGGGGCAGGGTGTTCTCGATCACCTCGGCGATGCGCGCCTGTGGGCCGTTGGTCATCAGCAGGATGCGGTCGGCCAGCAGGATCGCCTCGTCCACGTCATGCGTGATCATGAAGGCGGTCTGCCCCGCCTCCGTCACCAGGCGCGACACCTCCTCCTGGAGCGCGCCGCGCGTCAGCGCGTCCAGCGCGGAGAAGGGCTCGTCCATCAGCAGCAGCTTGGGTTCCACCGCGAAGGCGCGGGCGATGCCCACGCGCTGCTTCATCCCGCCCGAAAGCTGCGCCGGCTTGCGCCCGGCCGCCGCCGCCAGCCCCACCTTCTCCAGCGCCACCTTCGCCCGCGCCCGCGCCTCGGCGCGCGACAGCCTCGGGTGCCGGCAGCCCACCGCGAAGGCCACGTTGTCCAGCGCCGAGAGCCAGGGCATCAGCGCGTGTCCCTGGAAGATCACCGCGCGGTCCAGCGAGGGGCCGGACAGCTCCCGCCCCTCCATCAGCACCACGCCCTCGCTCGCCCCATCCAGCCCGGCCAGGATGTTCAGGATGGTGGTCTTGCCGCAGCCCGAATGCCCGACGAGGCACACGAACTCCCCGCGCGCGACGGTGAACCACACGTCCTCGAACACGGTCAGCCCCGGGAAGCGGCGGGCTATGCCCTCGACGGATATCATGCCGGCCTCGCGGCCGTCATGGCCATTCCTGGAGCGCGGCCGCCCCTCCAACCCCGCGCTCATTCCTGCCACGCCACCCGCCCCGCGACCCAGCCCAGCAGGCGGTCCAGCAGCAGCCCCACGACGCCGATCAGCAGGATGGCGATGACGATGTCCGCGATGGACAGGTTGTTCCACTGGTTCCACACCCAGTAGCCGATGCCCGTGCCGCCCACGAGCATCTCCGCCGCCACGATCACCAGCCAGGCGATGCCGATGGAGATCCGCATCCCCGTGAGGATGGTGGGCGCGGCCGCGGGCAGGATCACCCGCATCGCCGTCTTCCAGGAGCCCGCTTCCAGCGTCGCCGCCACGTTCAGCCATTCGCGCCGCACGCTCGCCACCCCGAAGGCGGTGTTGAGCAGCATCGGCCAGACCGAGCAGATGAAGATGACGAAGACCGAGGAGATCGAGCTGTCCTTGATGGTGTAGAGCGCGAGCGGCATCCAGGCGAGCGGCGAGACCGGCCGCAGCACCTGGATGAACGGGTTCAGCGCCGCGTTCAGCAGCGGGGACATCCCGATGAGGAAGCCCAGCGGGATGGCCACCACCATCGCCAGCCCGAACCCCGCCGCCACCCGCCACAGCGAGTAGGCGATCTGGATGCCGATGCCCTGGTCGTTGGTGCCGCGCCGGTGGAAGGGGTCGGCCAGCAGCTCCACCAGCCGCGCCAGGATGGCCGAGGGCGCGGGCATCGCCGTCTGCCCGCCGGCCTGCGCGGCCTGGCCCAGCAGGGCGGCGTATTCCGGGTCCATCGCCGCCCCGCCCGGGCCGGCGGGGCCGGACAGCGCCAGCTCCCACGCGCCCAGGAGGAGCGCCAGCAGCGCCAGCGACAGCAGCGCAGCCTTCCAGGGCGAGACGTCGCGCGCCATCAGCGGCGGATCGCGCCGGCGTGCAGCCAGGCATCCGGGTTCGCCGGGTCGAATGGCCGGCCGAGGATGGTGGCGGTGCGCATCGTCCCCTCGGGCACCGGCAGCCCCAGCTCGCGCATCGCCCGCCCGGCGTCGAGCGCCAGGAAGGTCTGCTCGGCCACCGCCTTGTAGTCCACCTCGCGCGTCAGCTGCCCCCAGCGGCGCATCTGCGAGAGGATCCACACCGCCATGGAATGCCACGGGTAGGGGTCGAAGCCGATGCGGTCGGGCACGCGCTGCACCCGGCCCAGCCCGTCGGCGAAGGTGCCGGTCAGCACCTGCTCCACCACCGTCTGCGGCTGGTTGAGGTAGTTCGGCCCGCTGATGGCGGCCGCCACCTCGCGCCGGTTCGCCGCGGCGTTGGAATGGGCGGTGGCCTCCACGATGGCGCGCAGCAAAGCGGCGTAGGTGTTCGGCGCCTCCGTGATCATCGCGCGCGGCACGGCGAAGGCGCAGCACGGGTGGCCGTCCCACATCTCCTTCGTGAGGATGTGGATGAAGCCGATGCCGTCGAACACCGCGCGCTGGTTGAAGGGGTCCGGCCCCAGGAAGCCGTCTATGTTGTCCGCGCGCAGGTTCGCCACCATCTCCGGCGGCGGGACGGAGCGGATCTGGATGTCGCGGTCCGGGTCCAGCCCCGCCTCGGCCACGTAGGCGCGCAGCAGGTAGTTGTGCATGGAGAAGTCGAAGGGCACGGCGAAGCGGAAGCCGCGCCAGTCCTTCGGGTCGCGCCGCTCGCGGTGCTTGTTGGCGAGCGTGATGGCCTGGCCGTTCACGTTCTCCACCGCCGCCACCGCCCAGGGGATGGGGCCGGCCACGCCCACGCCCAGCGACATGGCGACCGGCATGGGCGCCAGCATGTGCGCCGCGTCGTATTCGCGCGCGATCGCGCGGTCGCGGATCACCGCCCAGCCGGCGGTGCGGATCACCTCCACGTTCAGCCCGTGCCTGCGGTAGAAGCCCATCGGGTCCGCCATGATGATGGGCGTGGCGCAGGTGATGGGGATGAAGCCGAGATCGGAAGAGCA
>JALHNW010000250.1 GCA_022843345.1 Rubritepida sp.
GCCCGTGACCCACGGGCGCAGACGCGTGTCCCTGCCTGGAAACACCCAGACCATGTCCCCGATCCGCGCGGCCCTGCCGCTGCTGTGCCTCGCCGTCCCCGCCCTCGCGCAGGAGGCGGTCCTGCCCGAGCTGACCGTCACCGCCGACCGCCCCTCGCTCACCGCCCCCACCGATGCGGAGGCGGCGGAACGCCTGCGCCAGGCGCCCGGCAACGTGTCCCTGGTGCCGGCCCGGGACTTCCTCGACCGCCCCGCCAGCACCACGGTGCGCGACGTGCTGGAATGGGTGCCGGGCGTCTTCGCCCAGCCCAAGTGGGGCGAGGATTCGCGCCTGTCCATCCGCGGCTCCGGCCTCGCGCGGAACAACCACCTGCGCGGCGTGCGCCTGTTCCAGGACGGCATCCCGGTGAACCAGGCGGACGGCTCGGGCGATTTCCACGAGCTGGACCCGCTGACCTTCCACCGCGCCGAGGTGCTGCGCGGCGGCAACGCCTTCGCCCTGGGTGCCAACACGCTGGGCGGCGCCATCGCCTTCACCAGCCCCACGGGGCGCGACACCCCCGGCACCGCGCTGCGGCTGGAGGCGGGCTCCTTCGGCCTGCTGCGCTCCCAGGTCAGCCACGGCGCCGCCCATGGCCCGGCCGATGCCTGGGCCAGCGGCACCCTGCGGCGCGAGGATGGCTGGCGCGCCAACTCCAAGGGGGACAGCGCGCGCCTCAACGCCAACCTCGCCTATCGCTGGTCCGACGACGCCGAGACGCGGGTGTTCCTGGCCCACGCCGGCGTCAACCAGTTCATGCCCGGAACGCTCACGCGCTCGCAGGCGCTGCAAAGCCCGCGCATGGCGAACCCCACGAACCTGGCGCTGCGCTACCAGCGCAACGTGGAAAGCCTGCGCCTGGGCACCCGCACCGCCATCCGCCTCGACCCCGACACCCTGCTGGAGTTCGGCGGCTCCTGGGTGTCCCGCCAGCTCGACCACCCAATCTTCCAGTATCTCGACAACCGCACCAACGACGGCAACGCCTTCGCCCGCGTGACCTGGGAGGGCAGGGTGGGCGGCCTGCGCAACCGCCTGGTGGCCGGCGCCAACTTCGCCCACGGCACCAACGACAACCGCCGCTTCGTGAACCGCGCCGGGCTGCGCGGCGCCCAGACCTTCTCCTCCTGGGACACCGCCCAGACGCTGGACGCCTACGTCGAGAACAGCCTTTGGGTCCTGCCGCGCCTCGCCGTTGTGGCGGGCGTCTCGGGCGGCGCCGTCCGCCACGCCTCGGAGAACCGGGTGAACCCGGCGCTGGGCGGCGCGATGAAGAGCGACTTCGCCAACCCCCGCCTCGGCCTGCTGTGGCAGGCGGCGGAGGGCGTCCAGGCCTACGCCAACCTCACCTGGAGCACCGAGCCGCCGACCCTGTCGGACCTCGTCGCCCTGGTCCCGCTCGGCGGCTTCTCGCTGCTGAAGGACCAGCGCGCCCGCACGCTGGAGGTCGGCGCCCGCGGCACCGCCGGCCCCCTGGCCTTCGAGGCGGCGTACTACTTCGCCTGGCTGGACAAGGAGATCCAGCTCTTCCAGGGTCCCGTTGCCGGCTCCGTCTTCGCCCGCAACGCCGACCGGACGGTCCACCAGGGCATGGAGCTCGCCGGCAGCCTCCTCGCCGCGGAGGCGCTGCTGGCCGAGGGCGACGGCCTTTCCCTGCGCGGCGCCTACACCTTCAGCGACTTCCGCTTCGATGGCGACCGCAGCTGGGGCGACAACCAGCTCCCCGGCGCCCCCCGCCACCAGCTGCGCGCCGAGGCGCGGTACCGCCACCCCTCCGGCGCCTGGATCGCCCCGAACCTGGACTGGGTTCCCCAGGGCATCCTGGTGGACAACGCCAACACCACCCGCACCAACGCCTACGCCCTGCTGGGCCTGCGCGCCGGCGCCGAGTTCCTGCAAGGCCGCCTCACCGCCTTCGCCGAGGCGCGCAACCTGCTGGACCGGCGCTTCATCTCCTCGGCCGCCATCACCACCTCCGCGGCGAACAACCCCGCCATCTTCGAGCCCGGCACGGGCCGCGCCGCCTTCGCCGGCCTTCGCTTCCGTTTCTGACGCGAACCCCGAACCGCTGTAGGATACCGACGATGATCCCGACCCGACGCCTCCTCCTCGCCCTGCCGGCCCTGTTGCCCGCCGCCGCCCTGGCCCAGCCCGCCGTGACGGTGGACGCCCCCTGGACCCGCGCGGCCGGGCAGGGCGGCACCGGCGCCGGCTACATGTCGCTGCGCGCGCCCGGCGGCGACCGGCTGCTGTCCGCCACCAGCCCGGCCGCCACCCGCGTGGAGCTGCACACCCACATCCGCGACGGCGAGGTGATGCGGATGCGCGCCGTCGAGGCCATCGAGGTTCCCGCCGGGGGCGCCGTCACCCTGGCCCCGGGCGGGCTGCACCTCATGTTGATCGGCCTCACCCGCCCGCTGGCGGTCGGCGAGACCGTCCCCGTCACCCTGCGCTTCGAGCGGGGAGGGGAGGTGCAGGTGGCGCTCGCTGTCCAGGCGGCCGGCGCCCGCGGGCCGGCGGCGCACCGCCATTGAACCTGGTGGTGCTGACAGGGGCCGGGATCTCCGCGGAATCCGGCCTCGCCACCTTCCGCGACCTCGGCGGCACCTGGTCCCAGGTGCGGCTGGAGGAGGTCGCCACGCCCGAGGCCTTCCTGGCCGACCCCGCCCGGGTGCAGGCCTTCTACGACGCGCGGCGCGCCCAGCTGCGCCGCGTCGCCCCCAACCCGGCCCACGAGGCGCTCGCCCGGCTCGAGCGCGCCTGGACCCGCGGCGACTTCCTGCTCGTCACCCAGAACGTGGACGACCTGCACGAGCGCGCCGGCAGCCGCCGCCTGCTGCACATGCATGGCGAGCTGCGGAGCGCGCGCTGCCTGGCCTGCGGGGCCGACAGCCCGTGGGACGAGGACATTCGCCCCGAGAGCGCCTGCACGGCCTGCGGCACGGCGGGCCGACTGCGCCCGCACGTCGTCTGGTTCGGCGAGATGCCGCTGTACATGGAGGCGATCGAGGTCGCCTTGTCGCGCTGCGCCCTCTTCGTCAGCATCGGGACTTCCGGGCAGGTCTGGCCGGCCGCGGGCTTCGTGCGCATGATCCCGCGCGACGCCCGTTCGGTCGAGATCAACCCCGAAAGGAGCCAGATGGCAGACGCCTTCGCCGAGCATCGCCGCGGCCCCGCCAGCGTCGAGGTGCCGCGCCTAGTCGCGGAGCTGTTGGCATGAGGGCGGTGCTGGCCACGCTGGCGCTGCTGGTCGCCGGGCCGGCGCTGGCGCAGAAGCCGCAGCCCGCGCCGCTGCCGGGCGTCGGCGCCACCGATCCCCGCCGGCCGGTCGAGGTGTCCCGCGCGCCGTGGAATTCGGTCGGCCGCGTGCAGACGGAGGTCGGCGGCCGATGCACCGGCACGCTGATCGCCCCCCGCCTGGTGCTGACCGCGGCGCATTGCCTGGTGGCGCGCACGGGCAAGCTTGTGCAGCCCGGCTCGGTGCATTTCCTGCTGGGCTACCACCAGGGCCGGTTCGCCGCCCATGCGCGGGTCGTGGACTTCGCATTGGACGAGGGGTTCGTGCCCGGCGGGCCCTTTCCGGCCGGCGCCGACTGGGCGGTGCTGGTGCTGGACGCGCCGTTGCGGGCCCCGGTGCTCCCGCTGCATCCCGGCGCCCCCCCCGAGCGAACACCCTTGATGCTGGGCGGCTACCAGGCGGATCGGCCGGAGCAGATCATGGCCGACACCGGCTGCCGCATCCTGGGGACGGTGCGCGGCACCATCACGCATGATTGCGCGGGGACTCGCGGCGCCTCCGGCGGGCCACTGCTGGCCGAGATCGGCGGGCGTTGGCAGGTGATGGGCGTCGCGTCGCGGGTCCGGCGGGACATGGCGCTGGGCGAGGCGGCGTCCACGGCGGGCGTGCAGCGATTCCTCGCGCGTCAATGACCCAGCGACGGAATGGCTGCGCGTGGAGCCATGTGAATTTTGCATGGAAAAGGCGTTTGACGGAATGCCCGACCCCCGCTAAATCCCCGTTCACCGGCGGCGAGGTTGTCCTGAGGGGCGGACGGAGCGGCTGGTGGGACGGGACGGTTGATCTTGACTGGTTCGCGAGG
>JALHNW010000251.1 GCA_022843345.1 Rubritepida sp.
GGCTCGGCCGCCGCGGTGGATGCGGGGCTGCGTGCCGATGCCGCGGCGGCGGCGCAGGAAAGCGACGAGATGTTCCGCCTGCGGCTCTCCTCGGGCCGCGCCTCGCTGCTCAACCCCGACATGAGCCTGACGAACGCGCTGCGCGCGGTGCCCACGCTGGGCTCCGCGGTGCGCAGCCTGCTGGATTGAGGAGACCCCCATGCCCGAGCACATCCGCATCGGCGACGTCGCCCCGCGCATCCACTACGTGGCGAGCGGCACGCAGAGCGCCTTCACCTTCCCCTTCCCCATCTTCGCCGCCGCCGACCTCGACCTCTTCGTGGACGGGCTGGAGCAGGCGCACGGCTACACCGTCGAGGGCGCGGGGCTGAGCGGGGGCGGCACGCTGCGCTTCGCCATCCCGCCCCGCGCGGGGGCGCGCATCACGCTGCGCCGCCGCCAGGCCATCGCGCGCACCAGCGACTTCCAGCCCAACGGCGTGCTGCGCGCCAACACGCTGAACGACGAGCTGGACCGCCAGGTGGCCGCGCTGCAGGAGATGCGCGACGAGATGTCCGGCACCCTTCGCCTCGACCCGTCCGAGCCGCCGACCGGCCTGGTGCTGCCCGCCCGCGCCGCGCGCGCCGACAAGCTGCTGGGCTTCGACGCCACCGGCGCCGTCACCGTGCTGCCGCGCGGCGGGCAGGTGGTGGCGGCCTTCGCCGGCGCCGTGCCGCGCTCGGTGGAGGACAAGCTGGGCGAGGTGCTCTCGGCGCGCGACTTCGGCGCGGTGGGCGACGGCGTTTCCGACGACGGCCCGGCGCTGCAGGCCGCGATGAACGCCGCCGCCGCCTCGGGCAAGCACCTGGTGATCGGCGAGGGCGCCTTCCGCTCCACCATGCCGCTGGTGCTGGGCGGGGGTGCGGCGGGGCTGACGATGCGCGGCACGATCCTGCACGCGGGCGGCCCCGGCACGGCGGCGCTGACGATCGGCGAGGGCGGCGCGGTCCGCAACGCGGCCAAGCTCTACCAGGGGCTGCGCGTGGTGCGCGCCGCCGTGTCCGACTGGCTGGACGAGGGCGACATCGGCATCGTGCTCCGCAACCTCGACGCCTCGCTGGTGGAGGTCCGCCAGGTGGAGGGCTTCACGATCGGCATCCGCACGCTGGGCGTGGAGCGCGGCTTCGAGGACAGCTCGGTCCATCTCGGGCGCATCGTGAACAACCGCATCGGGCTCGACATCCGGACCGAGACGGCGGCGGCGTGGAACACCTCCGTGCGCTACTACGGCGGGCACTTCGCCATCGCGTCGGCGCTGCACACCGGGCTGGACCGCTTCGGGGTGCGGCTGTCGGCCGCGCCGGGCGCCTATGTGGCGCACAACCGGCACGTCTTCTTCGGGCCGGGCTTCGAGCTGCAGGCGCGCGACCGGCCCATCGCCGGCATCCCGTTCCTGTCGGAAGTGTCCTCGCGCGCGGTGATGGCCTACGGGATGCGGATGGAGGGCTGCTCGCCCTTCGTGGCGCGGCACACGGCGAACGCGCAGGACCACGTCTACGAGGTGGCGTGGGCCTCGCAGGGCTACGGCGTGTCGGTGGACTACGCGCCCGGCGCGGGCCGCGTCGGCGCGGTGGTGCGCGCGCTGCACCAGGCGGCGGCGCACCGCGAGTTCACGCGCGACGTGGCGCACGTGCCGAACCTGCGCGCCGCGGCCTTCCGCTTCTCCGCCACGCAATGGGGGTTCGAGCGGCTGGCCTGCCTGTCCACCAACGTGAACGGCGCGCCCACGACGCTGGCGCAGTTCGCCTTCCCGGCGCTGGAGGACTACGCGCCGACCGACCGCGGCGTGGTGCTGCCGGGCGGGCGCGGCCTGGGCTTCGTGGTGGATGCGCGGCGCTGCCGGGAGTTCGCGCTGGCGGTGGAGGCGGACAGCCCGCGCCTGGTCGTGCAGTGCTTCGACGCGGGGATGAACCTGATCACCAGCGCGAGCGGCGCGATGGTGCGGGCGTCCGGCATGTCGCTCGCCTGGAACGACGCTGCGCGGTGGTGGCAGGGCGCCGCCGACATGACGGATGCCGACCTGACGCGCCTTCAGGTGGTGCGGCTGGAGCCGCAGGTGGCCTACGCCATCATCGGCGTGGCGCGCATCGGCGTGGATTACGAGGTGCGCGCCATGCGCCTGTCCACCGACCCCGCGCAGGGCGCGCCGCTGCTGTTCGGCCTGCCCGACCTGCCGCACGGCACGCGCGAGCTGAAGGGCGAGACGGCGTGGGACCCGCCCTCGCTGGCGGCCGGCGCATCGGCGCAGGTGAACGTGCCGGTGACGGGCGCGCGGCCGGGGGACTTCGTGCAGGCCTCCTTCTCCTTCGCCACCTCCGGCCTCGTGTTCATGGCGCAGGTGGGGGCGACGGACGTGGTGAGCGTCACGGCCTGGAACCGCTCGGGCAGCACGATCGACATGCCGTCCGGCACGGTGCGCGTGCGGGCGGTGAAGCCGTGACGGAGCTGCCGGAGCTGGACCTGCTGCGCGCCATCCAGGTACTGGCGCGCGAATACGACCGCCTGCTGGACGTCACGCCCGAGGATGACCGCACTGCCGCCGCGCGGCTGGCGGCGCTGAAGTCGGTGATGGGCCAGTACGTCGCGGCGCGGAAGCTGCTGGAGGCGCGGCACGGCGCGCACCCACCCGACCTCGGCGCCATGCGCGCCGCCATCGCCCAGGAGATGCCATCCGATGACGATGACGACGACGGAGACCCCGGCTGACCTGCTGGAATTCGCGTGGATCTGGAACCGCCTGCTGGGCCAGTCCACGCCGCCGGTCCACCGGCGCATCCTGCGCTGGCTGGCCCAGGACGACGAGGCGTCGCGCCGCCTGCTGCTGATGGCCTTCCGCGGCTGCGGCAAGTCCACCCTCGTCGGGCTGTTCTGCGCCTGGTCGCTCTACCGCGATCCGGCGCGGCGCATCCTGGTGCTGGCCGCCGAGCAGTCGCTTGCCGGCAAGATGGTGGGCCACGTGCGCCGCATCATCGAGCGCCACCCCCTCTGCGCGGCGCTGCGCCCCGATGCGGGCGATGCCTGGGCGGCGGACCGCTTCACCGTTCGCCGGCCCGGCGCGCTGCGCGACCCCTCCGTGCTCGCGCAGGGGCTGATGGGCAACATCACCGGCGCGCGGGCCGAGCTGGTGATCTGCGACGACGTGGAGGTCGCCGGCAATTGCGACAGCGACGGAAGGCGCGAGGAGCTGCGCGAGCGCCTGGCCGAGACGGAGTTCGTCCTCGTGCCCGGCGGGACCATCCTCTACGTCGGCACGCCGCACACCGAGGCCTCGCTCTACCGCCAGGGCGACGGCTTTCTGCGCGGCTACCGGCGGCTGGAGGTGCCGGTGCTGACGCGCACCGGTGCCTCCGCCTGGCCGGAGCGGTTCGACGCCGCCACCATCGCGGCGCTGCGCGAGCGCGTGGGGCCGCTGCGCTTCGCGCGCCAGATGCTGCTCCAGCCCATCGCCGCCGATGCGGCGCGGCTCGATCCCGCGCACCTCGTCCGCTACGCCGAGGAGGTGGAGTTCCGCGAGGCGAACGGCCGCGCGTCGCTCTGGCTGCTCGGGCGGCGCATGGCGACCGGCGGCGGCTTCTGGGACCCGGCCTTCGGGCGGCTGGGGCGGGCGGGCGACGGCTCGGTGCTGGCGGCCACCTTCGCCGATGCCGAGGGCAACCAGTACCTGCACCGCCTGGCCTGGATCACCCAGCGCGAGGACGCCGCCGACGACCCGGCCACCCAGCAATGCCGCCAAGTCGCCGCCATCGCCGGCGAGCTGCACCTGCCGGTGGTGCGGGTGGAGACCAACGGCATCGGGCGCTTCCTGCCGCAGATCCTGCGGCGCGAGCTGGCCCGCGCCGGGGTGGCCTGCGCGGTGGTGGAGACGACCAGCCGGGTGGCGAAGGCCGAACGCATCCTCGCCGCCTTCGACCCGCTGCTGGCGGCGCGCCGGCTCTACGCCCACGAGGGCGCGATGCGCTCGCCCTTCGCGGCCGAGATGCGGGAATGGCGGCCGGAGGCGCGGCACGCCCGCGACGACGCGCTGGACGCGGCGGCAGGCGCGCTGCTGGCGGAACCGGCGCGGC
>JALHNW010000252.1 GCA_022843345.1 Rubritepida sp.
GCCCGCCCCGAACAACCCCCATCTGGGCTATGCCCTGACGTGGTTCGGCCTGGCCATCGGCTGGGTCGCCATCTTCGCCCTCTGGGCCACCCGCCGCTTGAGGCTTCCCGCATGACCACGCCCTATGCCCGCCTCCAGGCCCGCTTCTCCCGCCTCGCCGCCCTCGGCGAAGCGGGCGCCGTGCTGGGCTGGGACGCCTCCGCCATGATGCCGCGCGGCGGCGGTGCCGCCCGGGGCGAGCAGCTGGCCGCCCTAGCCGGCCTGTCGCACGAGATGCTGACGGCGCCCGAGGTGGCCGACGACTTGGCCCAGGCCCAGGCGGAGGAGGGGTGGGAGGAGGCGAACCTCGCCCTCATGCGCCGCGCCCACCTGCGCGCCACCGCCCTGCCGACCGCGCTGGTCGAGGCCACGGCGCTGGCCAACAGCGCCTGCGAGAAGGTGTGGCGCGAGGCCAAGGCCGCGTCCGACTTCGCGCGCGTCCAGCCCTTCCTGGCCGAGGTGCTGCGCCTGCAGCGGGAGACGGCCCACGCGCTCGCCGCCGCCACCGGCCTGTCGCCCTACGACGCGCTGATGGACGGCTTCCAGCGCGGCGTGACGGCCGCCGAGGTGGAGCCGGTCTTCGACGCCTACGCCCTGTGGCTGCGCGACGCCCTGCCGCGCGCGGAGGAGATCCAGGCCCGGCGCGGCGAGCCCGTCCCGCTGGACGGCCCCTTCCCGGTGGAGGCGCAGCGCGCCATGTGCCGCCGCCTGTCGCTGCGCCTGGGGCTGGAGGCGGATCACTCGCGCCTCGACGAATCGCTGCACCCCTTCTGCGGCGGCACGCCGACCGACGTGCGCATCACCACCTTCTACAGCTCCGACGACCCGGCCAAGGCCCTGCTGGGCGTGCTGCACGAGACGGGGCACGCGCTGTACGAGCGCGGCCTGCCGCCCGCCTTCGCCCGCCAGCCGGTGGGCGAGGCGGCGGGCATGGCCGCGCATGAATCGCAGTCGCTGATCGTCGAGATGCAGGCCTGCCGGTCGGACGCCTTCCTCCGCTTCCTGGCGGGCGAGATGACGGCGGCCTACGGCGCGCGGCCGGCGCACGATCCCGCCAACCTCGCGCGGCTGTGGCGTCGCGTGGCGCGCGGCTTCATCCGCGTGGACGCGGACGAGATGACCTACCCCGCCCACGTCATCCTGCGCTTCCGGCTGGAGCGCGCGATGATCGAGGGCCGGCTGGAGGTCGCCGACCTGCCCACCGCCTGGGCCGAGGGGCTGCGTGGCCTGCTGGGCATCGCGCCGCCCGACGACGCGCGCGGCTGCCTGCAGGACATCCACTGGCATGACGGCGCCTTCGGCTACTTCCCCTCCTACACGCTCGGCGCCATGGCGGCGGCGCAGCTGATGAAGGCGGCGCGCGCGGCGGTGCCGGGCATGGACGACGCGCTGGGGCAGGGCGACATGGCCCCGCTGCTGGGGTGGCTGCGCGCCAACGTGCACGCGCATGGCGCGCGGCTGGGCTTCCAGGACCTGCTGCGCGCGGCGACCGGCAAGGGGCTGGACCCGGCGGACTTCACGGCGCACCTGGGCCACCGGTACCTCGATGCCCCATGACACCGCGCTGATCGCCACCATCGCGCTGGCGCTGACCTTCGCGCTGATGCTGGGGCTGCTGGCGCGGGCCGCGCGGCTGCCGACCATCGTGGGCTACCTGGCCGCCGGCGTGGCGCTGGGCCCCTACACGCCCGGCTTCGTGGGCGACATCGCGGCCGCCCAGCAGCTGGCCGAGATCGGCGTCATCCTGCTGATGTTCGGCGTGGGCCTGCACTTCTCCCCGCGCGAGCTGGCGGAGGCGCGCGGCGTGGCGCTGCCCGGCGCCATCCTGCAGATGAGCTGCGCGACGCTCCTGGGATGGGGGCTGGCGCGGCTCATGGGCTGGCCCGACGCGGCGGGGCTGGTGTTCGGCTTCTCGCTGTCCGTCGCCTCCACCGTCGTGCTGCTGCGCGCGCTGACGGAGCGGGGCGAGCTGGCCACCGTGCAGGGCCACATCGCCGTGGGCTGGCTGGTGGTGGAGGACCTGGCGATGGTGCTCGCCCTCGTCCTCGTGCCCGTGCTGGCGGCGGTGACGCAGGACCGGCCGCCGGCGGGCGTGCTGACCGGCATCGGCGGCAATGCCGGCATCGCGCTCACCGTGCTGCTGACGCTGGGCAAGGTGGCCGCCTTCGTGGCGCTGATGCTGGTGGTGGGCGCGCGCGTGCTGCCCTGGGCGCTGTCCTGGGTGGGGAGCCTGCGCTCGCGCGAGCTGTTCTCGCTGGCGGCGCTGGTGATGGCGCTGGGCATCGCCTACCTGGCCTACGTGCTGTTCGGCGTGAGCTTCGCGCTGGGCGCCTTCCTGGCCGGGCTGGTGCTGGGGCAGAGCACGCTGAGCCAGAAGGCGGCCGAGCAGACCCTGCCGCTGCGCGACGCCTTCGCCGTGCTGTTCTTCGTGGCCGTGGGCATGCTGTTCGACCCGCTGATCGTGCTGCGCGAGCCGCTGGCCCTGCTGGCCACCGTGCTGGTGGTGCTGGTGGGCAAGACGGCGGCGGCCTACCTCATCGCGCGGGTTCGGGGCCTGGCGCCGCGCCAGGCGCTGAGCATCGGCGCGGCGCTGGCGCAGGTGGGGGAGTTCTCCTTCATCCTCGCCGGGCTGGCGGTGACGGAGGGCGTGCTGCCGGAGGCGGGCCGCGACCTGATCCTGGCCGCGGCCATCATCACCATCGCGGTGAACCCGCTGGTGTTCCGCGCGGCCGACGCGCTGGCCCGCCGCCTGCCGGAGGCGGCGTAGGTGGTGCGCCTGCCGGAGGCGGCGTAGCTACCCCTCGGTGAAGCCGCGCGGGGCCTGGATCATCGCCAGGAACTCGCGCCGGGTGCTGGGGTCGTCGCGGAAGCCGCCGAGCATGCGGCTGGTGACCATGGTCACGCCCGTCTTGTGGGTGCCGCGCGTGGTCATGCACTGGTGCGCCGCCTCGATCACCACGGCGACGCCCTTGGGCTGGAGCACGCGATCGATCGTGTTGGCGATCTGCGCCGTCAGCTTCTCCTGGATCTGCAGGCGTTTGCCGAAGGCGTCCACCACGCGGGCGAGCTTGGAGATGCCGACCACGCGCCCGGCAGGCAGGTAGGCGACGTGGACGCGGCCCAGGATGGGGGCCATGTGGTGCTCGCAGGTGGATTCCAGGCGGATGTCGCGCAGCGTCACCATCTCGTCGTAGCCGTCGGTCTCCTCGAAGGAGCGGGCGAGGAGTTCCTCCGGGTCCTCCTCGTAGCCGGCGAACCATTCGCGGTATGCCTTGGCGACGCGCTTGGGGGTGTCGAGCAGGCCTTCGCGCCCGGGGTCGTCGCCGGCCCAGCGGAGCAGGGTGCGGATGGCGTCCTCGGCCTGGGCCTGGGTCGGGCGGCCGGCGCCGTCAACCAGGGGCGCCCGGCGGGCGAGGATGGCGCCGATGTCGGCGGTGGGCTGGGGCGCCTGGCTGCTCATGGTGTGGCATCTTCCGGATGGGGACCACGGCGGTCCGCTTCCGCAAGCAGATGGGGGAAGCCGCGCCGGGCGCAAGCGCCCGATGAGCCGGGCCGCCATTCCCGGCACGCGCGAGGCGACCTGGAGGCGCACCGGAGCCACCCGACAGGACACGCGCGCCCAACGCCACAGACGCAACGGCGCAGCCGGCGCCGGCCAACCGGAGTCACCCGACAGGACACGCGCGCCCGACGCCAGAGGCGCAACGGCGCAGCCGGCGCCGGCCAACCGGAACCACCCGACAGGACACGCGCGCCCGACGCCAGAGGCGCAACGGCGCAGCCGAGCGCCGGCCAACCGGAACCACCCGACAGGACACGCGCGCCCAACGCCAGAGGCGCAACGGCGCAGCCGGCGCCGGCCATCCAGCGCCACCCGACAAAACCGGAACCGCGCAACGAGGATGCGCGCGCACGGCGCGCGCCGGCCCCCTTCAGGGGGCCGAAGCCAAGCGGCGCGGATGCGCCGCGCCCGGCGTAGCGGCGGCCGAGGGCCGCCGCCCTGTTGGGACCGAAAAAAACCCGCGGGGGCGGTCGGGCCCCCCCAGAGGGGGGCG
>JALHNW010000253.1 GCA_022843345.1 Rubritepida sp.
TGCTGCGGACCGTCCCGCGCGGCTCGCGGCTGGAGGTCTTCGCCGAGGCGCCGGGCGGCTGGCTCCAGGTCGGCGGGGACGGCGCGGCCTGGGGCTGGGTCCACGTCTCCGTGCTCAGCCTCTACTGACGCGGGCGCGCATCCTCGATCACCACGCCGTCGCGCGGGAGCGAACCCGGGGGGACGAGCCGCGCCGTGCCGCGCAGCCGCGCCTCCTCGCGCAGCAGGGCTTCCAGGGCGGGGGCGTCGCCGCCCTCGGCCAGCAGCTCCATCGCGTCCTGCTCGCCCTGCCGCGTCACCACCAGGCGCAGCCGCCCGGCCTGGGGGTGGCGGGCCAGGATCGCCGCCACCTGCTCGGGCCGCACGAACATGCCGCGCACCTTGCATGACTGGTCGGCCCGGCCCAGCCAGCCGGCGATCCGCCCGCCCGGCAGCAGCCGCGACATGTCGCCCGGCGAGAAGCGCAGGATGGGGTGCGCGGGGTCGGGCACCGTGACGGCCACCTCGCCCACCTCGCCCTCCGGCAGCGCCTGGTTCGTGCCGGGGCGGAGGATCTCCAGCACCACCCCGGGCGCGATCGCCATGCCCGGTGCGCCATCCGCCGTGCCATGCGCCACCAGCCCGAGTTCCGCCGTGCCGTAGGCCTCGACGGCCGCGACGCCGCGGGCACGCACCCAGTCGCGCAGGGAGGGCGGGAAGGCCGCGCCCGTCACCACCGCCTTGGTGACGCACCTGCCGTCATCGCCCGCCGCTTCCAGCAGGATCTTCAGGAAATCCGGCGTGCCGGCATAGGCCGTGGGGCGAAGGGCGCGGATCACCTCCACCAGCGCCTGGGTGTTGCCTGGCCCGGCCGGGATCACCGCCGCCCCCGCCTCCCGCGCGCCGCCATCCAGGATGAAGCCGCCCGGGGACAGGTGGTAGCTCAGGCAGTTCAGCACGACGTCGCCCGCGCCGATGCCGGCGGCGCGGAAGGCATGGGCGAATCGCCAGGGGTCGGGCACGTCGCGCGCGCCCTCGAAGATCGGACCCGGCGAGGCGAAGACCCGCGCGAAGCCCGAGGCCGGCCCGGCGAGGCCGGCGAAGGGCGGCACGGCGGCCTGCATCGCCGGCAAGGCGGATTTCCGCAGCACCGGCAGCCCTCCCAGCGGCGTGTCCGGCCCGCAGCCGGCCAGGTGCGCCCGCCAGCCCGGCAGCTCCAGGGCGGCGGCGATGGTGGCGCGCAAGTCCATGTGGCGGTGTCCTCCCGCCGCGCATCGCAGCACGGCGGCAGGCCCAATGCTACGCCCTTCCCCGAGCGCCTCCGGCGCTACACGCGCCGCGCGTTCCACATCGCCAGGATCGGCGTCAGCACCCCCTCCAGCCCGCGCCGCATCGCGGAGGACGCGAAGTACTGCCCGGTCGGCATGAAGGGCGCCTCCTCCAGCACCACGGCCTGGATGCGCCGCGCCGCCGCCTGCTGCGCCGCCAGGTCCGGCGCGTCGAACCAGGCCAGCCGCGCCTCCTCCAGCGCGGGGATGGTGGGCCAGCCGAACCAGGCCTGCGCCCCGTTGGCGCGCAGGAAAGGCATGACGCCGGGGTTGATGCCCTCCAGCCCGTTCCAGGTGGTGTGGAACATGTTCCAGCCGCCCTGGGCCGGGGGCTCGCGCCGGGCTCGGCGCTGCACCAGCGTGCCCCAGTCGCTCACCAGGTATTCCACCGGCATCCCCAGCTTCTCGAACAGGTCGCGCTGCACCTCGGCGAGTGCGGCCAGCACCGGCTGGTCGGCGGGGGCCAGCAGCGTCACCCGCTCGCCGGCGTAGCCCGCCTCGCGCAGCTCGCGCCGCCCCTGCTCGATGCTGCGCGAGGCGGTGATGGCGGCCATGCCCTCGTCATTGGCCAGCGGCGTGCCGGGGGTGAAGACGCCCACGCCGGCGCGGGTGCGCCCCGGCTCGGTGCCGGCCGCGGCGGTCATGAAGTCGGCCTGCGACATGGCGCGCAGCAGGGCGCGGCGCACGGCCGGCCGGTCGAAGGGCGGGTGCAGGCAGTTGAACACCCCCGTGCCGAAGACCCCCAGCGGGCCGGGCGGGTTGATCACCACCTCGCGCACGCGGCGCAGGCTGGGCAGCAGGTCGTTGGGCGGGTTCTCCCACCAGTCCACCTCGCCCTGGCGCAGCGCGGAGGCCGCGGTCGCGCCGTCGGGCATGACGTGCCATTCCACGCGGTCGAAATGCACGCGCTTGGGGCCGGCCGCCCAGTCCGCCTCGCCCTCGGCGCGGGGCACGTAGTGGGGGTTGCGCTCCACGGCCAGGCGCGCGCCGGCCACGCGCTCGCCGGGCAGGAAGCGGAAGGGGCCGCAGCCGACCACTTCCGTCACCGCGCGGTTGGCGTCCTGCGACGCCAGCCGCTCGGGCATCACGAACAGGGCGGGCGGGCCCAGCTTGGCCAGCGTTTCCAGCAGCGGGCCGAAGCGGCGTGACAGGCGCAGGGTGAAGACGCGGTCCTCGGGCGCCGCCATCTCCGCCATGCGCGCCATCATCACCTGGCCCAGCGCGTCGCGCTGCGCCCAGCGGCGGATGGAGGCCACGCAGTCCCGCCCGCGCACCGGCTCGCCATCGTGGAAGCGCAGCCCCTCGCGCAGGGTGAAGCGCCAGTCCAGCCCGTCCTCGGAGGCGGTCCAGCCCTCCACCATCTGCGGCTGCGGACGCAGCTGCGAGTCGAGGCCGAAGAGCTGGTCATGCACCATCAGCGCGAAGGTGCGGGTGACGTAGGCGGTGGTGAAGACGGGGTCGAGGATCGTCACGTCGCTCTGCGGCACGTAGCGCAGGGTGCGGGCGGCGTTCTGCGCGAGGGCCGGCGCGGCGAGCGCCAGGCCGGGCAGCGAAAGCACGTGGCGGCGGCGGATGGTCATGCGCGATGCTCCTTTGGCCGGCACTTTCCCCCGGACGGCATGGAAGCGCGGCGCAGCCCCCCGTGCAAGCGCCGCGACGCCGCGGCAGGATGGCGCGCATGAGCCGACGCACGATCCTCGCCGCCTGCCAGATGGGCCCCCTGCAACGCGCCGAAGGGCGCCCCGCCGCCGTCGCGCGCATGGTCGCGCTGCTGGAGAAGGCGGCGCGCATGGGCGCCTCCGTCGCGGTCTTCCCCGAACTGGCGCTGACGACCTTCTTCCCGCGCTGGTTCCACGAGGACCTGCGCGAGGCGGACCATTGGTACGAGACGGCGCTACCCTCGAACGAGACGGCGCCGCTGTGGGAGGCGGCGCGGCGGCTGGGCATCGGCTTCCACCTGGGCTTCGCGGAGCGGACGCCGGAGGGGCGGCGCTTCAACACCGCCATCTACGTGCATCCCTCGGGCGAGACGGTGCTGAAGTACCGCAAGGTCCACCTGCCCGGTCACAGCGAATATGACCCCATCCGCAAGGTGCAGCACCTGGAGAAGCGCTACTTCGAGCCGGGCGACCTCGGCTTCCCCGTGGTCCGCGCGCCGCTGGGCGGCCCAGGGGGGGAAACGGAGGCCAACATCGGCCTGCTGATCTGCAACGACCGCCGCTGGCCCGAGGCCTGGCGCGTGCTGGGGTTGCAGCAGGTGGAGCTCGTCATGCTCGGCTACAACACCCCCTCCCTGAACATGGAGAACCGCGGCTTCGAGGCGCACCACCTGCGCGTGGAGCATTCGGTGCTGAGCGTGCGCGCCGGCTGCTACCAGAATTCCTGCTACGCGGTGGCCGTGGCCAAGGCGGGCACGGAGGACGGGCACGAGCTGTTCGGCCACTCCGTCATCGTGAACCCGCAGGGCGAGGTGATGGCCCAGGCCACGACCTGGGAGGACGAGGTGGTGGTGGCCGAGGCCGACTTCACGCGCTGCGAGCTGGGCCGGACCACCATCTTCGACTTCGCGCGCCACCGCCGGCCGGAGCACTACGCGCGCATCGTGGAGCAGGTCGGTAGCGTGGCCCCGCCCAGGTGGTCACCGGCCGAGCGGTAGGGTCAGCGACACCCCCGGCTCGGCGCGGGTGGATTCGCCGCGCAGGCGGCCATCCGGGTCGGCCGTCGCGTCGGACACGGCGGCGCCGCGCACGGGTGCTTGCTCCGTGCCCACCGCGGCGTCCAGGCGCGG
>JALHNW010000254.1 GCA_022843345.1 Rubritepida sp.
TACTGGCCCCCAAGGTCGCGCGCGCCACCGCGGCGTCGGCATCGTCCAGCAGCGTCGACGCAAAGGGCGAAATCGGCGGACCCGCCGTCCCCGCCGCCGGCACCGGATCGCCATTCGCGTCGAAGGCGAGATACCGCCCGGCCCGGGCCGTCGAATTCGGCAGCACCGGCGCCGTCGCATCCGTCTCCGCCACCCGCACCGCACGCGCGTTGTCGCGCTCGATCTCCTGCGCCACCGCCATCGCCCGGTCCAGCGCGCGCTCGTGCGTCTCCGCCGGGAACGGGTCGTTGGGCTGGTAGTCCACCTCCTGGGTGCGCCGGGTGGCGCGCAGGATCGTCCAACGCCTGGTCGCCGCCGGCGCCGTTACCGCGGTGACGGTGCCGGCCACGCCCGCGCCGCCGCTGACCGTGTAGTGGGTGCCCAGCGCCAGCACCGCCTCGACGCCCGTCGTGATCACGCGCTCGATCACTCGCAGCTCGGCCGCGTCGAAGAAGGCGAAGGGCACCGCGAAGGCGGTGGACACCCCGTTGCCGGTGTAGTCCACGCGAGACGATGTGGTGGCGAGCGTCATGCTGCGGCTCCCGTCAGAACAGGTCGAAGGCCATGCGGTCGGATGGCGCGATGAGGGGGTCCTGGCCGAACTGCTCCCGGCGCCGCTGGTCCTGCCGTTGCAGGTATCCGGGCGAGAGCGTATCGCGCAGGGCGTTGAGGAACAGGTAGTCCAGCGCCGGCCGGGCGTAGAACACGTTGGCGAAGGGCGTGGAGCCGATCGCCGCAGTCAGCGCGTCGGCGGCCTTGGCGTCGCCGTCGCGGGCGCGGCTGAGGAGGTTGACCCATCGCGCGGCGTCGGAGGCGGCGGGGCCGGCGAGGTTTTCCAGAGCAGAATTGCCAGAACGGCTGACTTGGCCAAACAGGAAATCGCCATAGATGCCAGCACCGCCGCCCTGGACGAGGGCAGCAAGGATCGTCGCAACGCGCGGGTTGCCATCCTCGTCAACCACCTCGCGCGGCTCATAGCCCCTGATCGCATCCTTCGCGGTCATGGCAGCATAGCCCATCACCGTCAGCCCCGCGACCAGCGTCCCGATATGCGCCGCACCCGCGCTGCTTCCCTCCGCGCCGCCCTGGTAGGCCCGGCCGATCACCCGTTGCGTGAAGGCGATGGGGAAGGCCTTGAACTGCATGATGAAGCGCACCGCCTCGCCGGCCGCCGTGCCGCGCGCCAGCCCGCCCGTCGTCCATCGCTGGGTCGCGGCATCCGCCTCCAGCACGGCGGACGCCGCCTCATCGGCGAAGTACCGCCGCAGCGCCAGTTCCGCGTCCGCATCGGCGATGCCCTCCGGCGTCAGGTAGGGCCGCCCCTCGATCTCGCGCAGCCCGCCCGTGCGGATCGCGTCCCATGCCGCAGGCGTGATGCCGTGCTGGTTGAACACGTTCTGCATCCGCGCCGGAAGCTGCGCGAACTCCATCCCGGCCTGCCGGCCCAGATGCGCCGACAGCACGCGCGCCGTCGCCGCCCGGTTGGCGTCCGTCCACAGGCTCAGCCCCGTCCAGCGGAAGAAAGATGACAGCACGGACTGCATCGCCCCCGGGGCGGTGTCCGCCGCCACGTAGGGACTGGTGAGGTGGCCGATGATGCCGTCGAAGCCCTCGCCCAGCAGGAAGGCCAACTCGCGCTGCTCGCCGCGCCCCCGCCCGCCCAGAAACTCGCGCAGGTGCCCGCCGGCCGCCTCGCCGAAGGTCATGCCGTTGAAGCGCAGGTTGACGATGGCAGTCGGCAGGTCGGTGATGGAGGAGATCACCGCGCCGCCCAGCTTGGACAGCGCCTGCCACGCCCGGATGCCGCCGCCGATGTCCGCCATGGTGCGGCTGACGGGGATCATCGCCGCGCCCGAGGCGATGCGGAAGGCGATGCCCACCGCGGCACCATCCTGGTCGGTCAGCTTCGCCTTCACCGCCATCTTGTCGGCGGGCGCGATGGCGTCGTCCACGTCCACCCGGCGGCGCAGCGTGTCCAGCACGGAGGCCAGCACCGCGCCCGGGTTGGGGCCCAGCATCTGCATCTGCGCCGCGTTCAGCGCCGCGCGGGACTGGTGCGCGATCATCCCGTCGAAGATGTGCCCCTGCCCGAAGGCCTGGCTGTAGGCGAGCCAGTCATCCGCCGTCTTGAAGTGCAGCACCCGGTGGCGCTCCAGGGCCCGCGCCACGTTCAGCGGCCCGGTGAAGCCGGTGCCGGCCGGGTCCGGCGCGTCGCCGCGCTCCCGCCCGAAGACGATGTTCTCCCACACGTTGCCCAGCGCCTTGGCCGCGCCCGCCTCGTCCAGCCCGTCGAAGCTGCGCGCCAGGTCGAGGCGCGGCAGGATGGAGCCGACCCATTCCGCCTTGCTGACGGCGCCGATCCGGTCGGCATCGTGGATCTGCGCGCCGGCCCAGCCGTCCAGCTTGCCGATGTTCGCGCCCAGCCGGTTCAGGTCGGTGCGCGAGGTCTCGGCGCTCTCCGCGAAGATGCGCGCCACCGTGCGAGCGTCGGCATTCCCGGTGCTGCCCGGCGTCCCGCCCTCGCGGGCCTCCATCATCTCGCGCACCACGTCGTCCAGGAATTCGCGGTCGCGCAGCATGCCCTCGGCGTGCGGCACCTCGCGGGCGATGCGGCCCATCATCCCGCCGACGAAGCGCGCCTCGTAGGCCAGCTTGGTGGCGGCGATGGACTTGCGGGCGTTGGCCACGCCGCGCGTCGTGCCCTCGAACAGCGCCATCACCCCGTTGCGGTAGGACAGGCCCGCCCCCACCAGCCCGGTGACGTGGTTCACCGCCCGGTCCTTGGCGATGATGGACAGGGCCGCGTGCTTGCGCGCCAGCGCGGCCTGCACCCGCAGCGCCTCGGCATCGGCGGCCACCGCCTCGCGGAGCCGGTCGTCCAGCCGGTCAAGCTGCCCCGACGCCTCCAGGGCGCGCTGGCGGCGCTGCGCGCTTTCGAAGATGTCCGCCACCTGGTCGTCGGACAGGTCGCGCCCGGCGGCCTGGCGGACGGCGGCGGCGCAGGTCTTCCAGCTCATGCGAGGTTCCTCAGCAGGCAGGCGCCCGCTTCCTCCAGGCCATTGGCGGCGGCATCGAGTTCGTCGGCAGCGTCGTTGCCGGCGCGCAGGATCGCCTCGTCCGCCGGGCTGACGCGGCCCTCGGCGCGCAGAGCGTCCAGGGCGGCCATGTCGGGGTCCGGCGCATTGGCCGCGGCCGGGGCGGCGTCCATGAGGGGCGCGCGGGGTTCGGCGGCGGGCGCGGAGGTGGACAGGCGGTCCATGTTGCGCCGGGCGTCCAGGGCGTCGCGGTACCAGCCGTAGGCGTCATCCTCGCGCACCAGGTCATCCAAGGTGCGCGTCGGCGCGTCTTCGCGCAGCCCGCGCAGCACCTCCAGGATGCGGTCGGGCGGATCGGTGATGGACGCGCCGTTGCGCTCCAGCAGCCGGTCGAGGTCGCCCAGGGCTTCAGTGGTCTGACGGGCGCGGGCGTCCTCGGTCCGGCCCAGGCGCACGCGGGACTTGTTCAGGTCCTCGTCCAGGGCTTCCAGGAACGCCTTCATGCCGTAGCCGGCATCGTCGGCCTCGCCGAACTCGGGGAAGTAGCCGGCGGCGCGGGCCTTCTCCGCCATCTCGTCCGCTGGCAGGCCGCGGGCGTCGTTCAGCAGCCCAGGCCGGGTGCGGGTGCCGTCGCCCATCATGTTCCGCACGTCGCCGCGCTCGTCGCGGATGCCGCCGTTCTCCACCACGAACTGCGTCAGGGACTTCTCGCCCTTCGGCTTGTCCTCCCCGCGCTTCATGGCGTCCAGCAGGTCCAGCACCGGCCGCGCCTGCGGATTGGCCGCGGCCTCCCCGCGGTCGCGCGCCTCCAGATCCTCCATCGTCACGGGGTGCGTCAGGCGCTCCCGGTCCATCAGCGCGGCGAACTCCGCCCGCGTCACGGGCAGGCCCTCCGGCGACGTCGGCAGCTCCGCCAGCGTCACCCCGCGCAGCTCCGGCGGCGCCGCGCGCGCCACCGCATCCTCCACCGCCCGCGTCACCAGCCCCGCCGGCACCTCAGGCGGGCG
>JALHNW010000255.1 GCA_022843345.1 Rubritepida sp.
GCCGGGACGCCCGCACGCGGCACGGGGCGGAGCGACGCGCCCGTGGCGCCCCCCCGGGCCACGGGGGCGCCGGCTCCCGCATCCCTGAGACGCGACGGGCAGGACACGGAAGCCGCGCTGGCCTGCCACCATCACGGCGAAGAGGGCGATCATCCTGGGCGGCTTCCCGACGTGTCCTAGAGGCTGCCAGGGACTGCGGGAGGGCTTTCGCGCGGGGCTGCGAGTGGCCTGGCGACGGCGAAGTCCGATCACCCCGTGGCGGGGGATGTCCTTCGGGGAGGCGGGGCCGCCGCGGACGCGCCGGGTGCCGCGCCGCTCGCGGAGGATGCGGCCGGACTGACCTGCCGTGCCGGACCAGCTGGCCGGGCGCCAGCCATTCGTGGTGGTGATGAATGCGCCGGCGGGGCCGCGGGAGAGGTGGAGGATCCTTGCCGGGAAAGGCAGCGCTGGCCTTCGCGAGAACCCGGCTGGTCCGGAGGACTGGTGGAGCTGAGGGGAATCGAACCCCTGACCTCGTCATTGCGAACGACGCGCTCTACCAACTGAGCTACAGCCCCAACGATCACCCCGCCGCGGTTGGCGCGCTGCGGTGGCGCGCTCTTTGCCTCCGCGGACGGCGCGAGTCAACCACCCGCCCCTTGCCCCCGCCCCCCCGATCCGCGACAAGCCTGGAACGCCGCAGGGAACGACGCCGACCATGATCCTCGACGCCCTCTTCTTCCTGGTGATGACCGGGCTCAGCCTGTATTTCTGGGCCGTCATCATCGCCGCCGTCATGTCCATGCTCACCGGCTTCGGCGTGCTCGACACGCGCAACCGCGTGGTGTGGACGATCGGCGACTTCTTCTACCGCGTCACCGAGCCCGCGCTGCGGCCGGTGCGCGAGCGGCTGCCCAACCTGGGCGGCATAGACCTCTCGCCGCTGGTGGTGCTGCTGCTGATCCAGGCGGCGATGCTGCTGGTCGGCGCCATCCAGGGCTACATGATCCGCGGCGGGCTGTACTTCTGAGCATGGCGCGCCTCCTCGACGGCAAGGCGCTCGCCGCCCGCCTCCGCGCCACGCTCGCCGCCCGCGTCGCCGCCCTGCCCTTCGAACCCGGCTTGGTGGTGGTGCGGGTGGGCGAGGACCCGGCATCGGGCGTCTATGTCCGCAACAAGGACCGCGCGGCGCGCGAGGCCGGCTTCGCCTCGCGCACCCTGCACCTGCCCGAGGCGACGACGGAGGCGGAGCTGCTGGCCACCATCGCCAGCCTGAACGCCGACGACCGGGTGGACGGCATCCTGGTGCAGCTGCCCCTGCCCGCGCACGTCAACACCCAGGCGGCGATCGCCGCGGTGGACCCGGTGAAGGACGTGGACGGCTTCCACCCGCTGAACGCCGGGCGGCTGGCCTCGGGCCTGCCGGGGCTGGTGCCCTGCACGCCGCGGGGCGTCATGCACCTGCTGGCGGAATCGGGCGCGCGGCTGCGCGGGGCGCGGGCGCTGGTGCTGGGCCGCTCGCAGATCGTGGGCCGGCCGATGGCGCAGCTGCTGCTGGGCGCGGACTGCACCGTCACCGTGGCGCATTCCCGGACGGACGACCTGGGCGCCGAATGCCGCCGCGCCGACATCCTCGTCGCCGCCGTCGGCCGGGCCGAGATGGTCAAGGGCGGCTGGATCAAGCCGGGCGCGGTGGTGGTGGACGTGGGCATCAACCGCCGCGCCGACGGCACGCTGTGCGGCGACGTGGCCTTCGGCGAGGCGGGGCACGCCGCCGCCATCACCCCGGTGCCGGGCGGGGTGGGGCCGATGACCATCGCCTGCCTGCTGGAAAACACGCTCGACGCGGCGATCGCGCGAAGGATGGCTGCATGATCCTGCACCGGACCCTTCAGGTCGTCGGGCTGCTGGCGGTGCTGATGTGCGCCGAGTTGGCCTGGCGCGCCTCGCCCTGGGGCGGGGACGGCTGGTCGCGCGCGCGGCTGCTCTACGCCGCGGCGGGGCTGGTGTCGGCGCTGGCGCTGGTCGCGATCGGGGGGCTGGGCATCGCGCTGCGCCGGGCCGAGGCCCAGGCGAGGGATCAGGCGGCCGAGATGCGCGCGGCCATCGCGCGGCTGGAAGAGCTGCTGCGCCAGAGGTGAACCTCCTCCTCGCCGCCGCCTACGTCCTCATCTGGGGCTCGGCCTTCAACGCGGCGCGGGTGGTGGCGCTGGAATGGCCGCCGCTCTGGGCGCTGGCGATCCGCTTCGTGCTGGTGGTGCCGCTGCTGTGGCTGCTGTGGCGGCGACTCGGCGGGGCGCTGCCGCAGGGCGCCGACCGCTGGCGGCTGGCGGCGATGGGCGCGCTGGGGATGGGGGCCTACCTGGCGCTGTCCTGGGTGGCGTCGAAGCATGTGCCCTCGGGGCTGGTGGCGCTGCTGGCGGCGACCTCGCCGCTGTTCGTGGCACTGGGCGAGCGGGTGATCCGCGGCGTGCGCCTGCCCCTGCTGGGGGTGGCGGGGCTGGGGGTGGGCTGGCTGGGCGTGGCCGTGCTGGGGCTGGGCCGCGCGGTGGACGGGCTGGCGGCGGCCGAGGCCTGGGGCATCGGCCTCACCCTGCTGGGCGCGCTGTGCCAGGCGGCCGGCGTGCTGGCCTATGCCCCCGCGCGGGGGCGGGTGGACCCGTGGTCGGCCAATTTGGGGCAGACGGCGGTGGCGGCGGTGCTGCTGGTCGCGCTGGCGCTGCCCTTCGGCGGGGCGCTGCCGGATTCGATGTCGGACGCCGTGCTGCTGGCCATGCTGTATTCGGTGCTGGTGGTGGGCATCGGCGGCTACGCGCTGTTCTTCGCGGTGCTGCGGCGCTTCGGGCCGTCGCGAGCCGCGGCGCTGCAATTGCTGGCCCCGCCCGTGGCCGCGCTGATCGGCTGGGCCATGCTGGGCGAGCGGCTGCTGCCGGGCGACGTGCTGGGCGGCGCGCTGACGCTGGCCGGGCTGCTGCTGGTGTTCAGGGCGCGGCGGGCATGATCCGCGCGAAGGCCCTGCGCATGTCGTCCGGAATCGCTTCCGGCCGCCCGGTTTCCCGCCGCACGTAGACGTGGGTGAAGTGGCCCTCGGCCGCCGCCTCCTCCGCGTCGGGGCCGAACACCGCCACGTCGTAGCGCACCGACGTCGTGCCCAGGCGGGCCACGCGCAGCCCCACCTCGACCGGCATGGGGTAGGAGAGCGGGCGGCGGTAGCGGCACCCCGTCTCCACCACCAGGCCGATCAGCGGCGAGCGGGCGATGTCCAGCAGCCCCTCGCGCAGCAGCCACTGGTTCACCGCCGTGTCGAAGAAGGCGTAGTAGGCCACGTTGTTGACGTGCCCGAAGGCGTCGTTGTCCGCCCAGCGCGTGGTGAGCGGGATGAGGATGGGGAAGTCGGCGCGGGTCATGCCGCCAGGATGGCGCGGGGCGCGCCGCGTTGCCAGGGCGGATCGCCGGAGGGCGGCATCGCCCGGAGGCGTGAATCCGCCCATCGTCGCAGGCTGGACCCGATCCGCTTGACGACAGTCAGGCGGATCGGGTCTAGCCTGCCGCGCCATGAGCGTCTCCGGCCTGCCCCCCTATGACCCCGCCAACATCTTCGCCCGCATCCTGCGCGGCGAGATCCCCTGCAAGCGCGTGCACGAGGACGAGTGGGCGCTGGCCTTCCACGACATCAACCCGCTCACCCCCACCCACGTCCTGGTCATCCCCAAGGGCGAGTGGGTGAGCGCGGCCGACTTCCACGCGGGCGCCACGGCCGAGGCCATCGCCGGCTTCTGGCGCGCCGTCGCCGCCGTGGCGAAGGCGCTGGGGCTGGAGGCGCCTGGCTACCGCATCCTGTCCAACATGGGAGGGGATGGCGGGCAGGAGGTGCCGCATTTCCACGTCCACGTCTTCGGCGGCAGGCCGCTGGGCCGCATGGTCCGCGCGGGTGGCTGACGAGGCGCGCGCCGCGCTCGACGCCGCCGGCCAGCTGCCGGACGGGGAGCTGGACATCGCCACCGTCGCGCTGCACTTCGCGCGCCTGGACGCGCCCGGCGAGGACTGGCGCGCCGCCCAGGCCACCCTGTCGGAGATCGCGCGCCGCGCGGTGCAGGCGGC
>JALHNW010000256.1 GCA_022843345.1 Rubritepida sp.
CCCCGCAGGACGCGACAGGCCCGGCACGCGCGAAGCCGCGTGGCCGCACGCAAGGCAAGGCGCACCCGACGGCACGCCGCGCACCTGCGAGCGGGGCCCCCGCCGCGTCGCGCAGCGACGTGGTGGGGAATCATCCCCTGGCCGTCTTCACCGCCGCCTTGGCCGCGCCCACCATCAGCCCGACCTCGTTGGCGATGGTCACCAGCTTGAAGCCCATGCCGATCATCCGGTTCGCGTATTCCGCGCTGCCATTGTGCAGCCCGGCCGCGATGCCGCGCTTCGCCGTCTTGTCCAGCAGCATCTTGTAGATGTCGAGGATCTCGGGGTCCTCGACGTCCAGCTTCGGCGTCTTGCCGTAGGTGAAGGACAGGTCGGACGGGCCGATGTAGATGCCGTCCAGCCCCTCGACCGCCAGGATGGCGTCGATGTTCTCGATGGCCTGCTTCGTCTCGATCATCGGGATGACGAGGATCTCGTCATTCGCCGTCTGCTGGTAGGCGCCCGCGCTGCCATAGGCCCCGGCGCGGATCGGCCCGTTGGACCGGCTCCCGCGCGGCGGGTACTTGGAATACTGCACCAGGGCGCGGGCTTCCTCCGGCGTGTTCACCATCGGGCAGATCACGCCGTAGGCGCCGGCATCCAGCACCTTGCCGATGATCCCCGGCTCGTTCCACGGCACGCGCACCATCGGCACCGCGCCCGAGCCCGAGGCCGCGATGCCCTGGAAGCACGCCACGCAGGACAGGTAGTCCTGCACGCCGTGCTGCATGTCCACCGTCACGGAATCCCAGCCGCACTGGCTGAACATCTCGGCCGAGAAGGCGTTGGGGATGGCCAGCCACCCGTTCACCACCGCCTTGCCAGACTGCCACGCCTGCTTCACCGCGTTCGCCAATGCCGTTTCCTTCCTCGGATGCTTGAAGAGGAAGGGAGGCTAGGGCCTCCGCGCGCCGTCGCCTAGCCGCAGGAGACCTGCGTGCCGGCCAGGGCCGCCGCGGCCTCCGCCCCCGGCATCGCGCCGAAGCGGCCGAGCGCGACGCGGCCGGAGCCGTTCTGGGTCGTCTCGAAGGGCTGCGCGGCCTGGCGGCCCTCCATGCCCGGCACCTCGGGCGTGCGCACCTCGCCGCGCAGCGCGCCGACGCCGGCCACCATCACCAGCCAGGCGGTGACGCCGCCCTCGCCGGGCTCCATCACCACGCGGGCCACGTCCAGGCGGTCCGTGCATCGGGGGTCGAGGCGCACCTGCACCTGCTGCGCCAGCGCCGGGGCGGCGAGGAGGAGGGAAAGGGCGAGGGGAAGGGCGCGCATCATGGCCCCCCAACGCGCGGATGCCCGCCGGGTGGCAGCGCCGGGGGCGATGCGCCATGATGCCGGCAGGGAGGACGCCACCATGAACACCCTGGCCCAGACGCCCGTAGCGGCCGTCATCGCCGCCGCCCGCCCCCTGTTCGGGGAGAAGCTGTCCCTGAACGACGCGGTGCGCGACCAGCACGCCCGGGGCGAGGACACCACCACGCCCACGCGCCCCGACGCCGTGCTCTTCGCGGAATCCACCGAGGACGTGGCCGCCCTGCTGCGCCTGTGCCACGCCCATGGCGTGCCGGTGACGCCCTTCGGCGCGGGCACCAGCCTGGAAGGCCACGTGAACCCGGTGCGCGGCGGCATCAGCCTGGACCTGTCGCGCATGGACGCGATCCACGAGGTGAGCGCCGAGGACATGGACTGCCTGGTCGGCCCCGGCGTCACCCGCCAGGCGCTGAACGAGCACCTGCGCGCCCAGGGGCTGTTCTTCCCGGTGGACCCCGGCAGCGTGTGCTCCATCGGCGGCATGTGCGCCACGCGCGCGAGCGGCACCAACGCCGTGCGCTACGGCACCATCCGCGAGAACGTGCTGTCGCTGGAGGCGGTGCTGGCGGATGGGCGCGTCATCACCACCGGCTCGCGCGCGCGCAAGGCGGCGAATGGCTACGACCTGACGCACCTGCTGATCGGCTCGGAGGGCACGCTGGGCGTCATCACGAAGATCCGCCTGCGCCTGCACGGCATCCCGGAGGCGACCAGCGCCGCCATCTGCCAGTTCCCCAGCCTGGGCGACGCGGTCAACACCGTCATCACGACGCTCCAGGCCGGCGTGCCGGTGGCGCGGATCGAGCTGCTGGACGAGGTGCAGATGAGGGCCTGCATCGCCTATTCGAAGCTGGAGGGCCTGGCCGCCGCGCCCACCCTGTTCCTGGAGTTCCACGGCAGCGAGGCCGGCGTGCGGGAGCAGGCGGAAACGGTGCAGGCCATCGCCGCCGACAACGCCGGCAGCGCCTTCGCCTGGGCCACCCAGGCGGAGGAGCGCAACCGGCTGTGGAAGGCCCGCCACGACGCCTACTGGGCGTGCCTCGCCTTGAAGCCCAACCACAAGGGCATCGCCACCGATGTCTGCGTGCCGATCTCGCGCCTCGCGGAAGCCCTGCTGGGCGCCAAGCAGGACATCGAGGCGAGCGGGCTGACCGCGCCCATCGTCGGCCATGTCGGCGACGGCAACTTCCACACGGTGATCCTGGTGGACCAGGCCGACCCCTCGGCGCTGGACCGCGCCTGGGCGCTGGATCGCGCCATCGTCCACCGCGCGCTGGCCCTGGGCGGGACATGCAGCGGCGAGCACGGCATCGGCATCGGCAAGCGCGAGTTCCTGGAGATCGAGCACGGCCCCGACGCGCTGGCGGCCATGCGCGCGGTGAAGGCGGCGCTGGACCCGCGCGGCATCCTCAACCCGGGCAAGATCTTCCGCAATTGAGCCCCTGGCTGCCGGCGCTGCTGGCCCTCGCCTGCGGGCACGTCTTCTCGAATGCCGTGCGCACCCTGCCGGCGGTGGCGGCCGACGTGCTGGCGCGCGACCTGCTCATCACCCCGCAGGAGCTGGCGGTCATCACCGGCGCCTTCCCGGCGGCCTTCGCGCTGGCGATGATCCCGGTCGGCGTGGCGCTGGACCGCTTCGGGGTGAAGCCGGTGGCGCTGATCCTGCTGGGCATCGCGGCGCTGGGGGTGGTGCTGGCCGCGGTCGCGCCCTCCGCGCCCGCCATGCTGCTGGCGCAATGCGTGTTGGGCGTCGGCTGCTCGGGCATGCTGATGGCGCCCATGACCTTCGCGGCGCGGGCCATGGACGCGCCGCGCTTCGCGCTGTGGTCCGGGCTGGTGCAGGCCATCGGCAATTCGGGGATGCTTCTCACCGCCTCGCCGCTGGCCTGGCTGGTGGAAACGTCGGGCTGGCGGGCCGGGTTCTGGGCCTGCCTGGTGCTGGCGGCGGCGGGCCTGCTGGCCGTCACGCTGCTGGTGCCGCGCGACCGGCCGGCACCCTCCGGCCGCTCCATGCTGGGCGACGCGCGGGAGGTTCTGCGGATCATGGGGGACCGCCGGCTGCGCGGCCTCTTCGCGCTGGCCTTCGTATCCTTCGGCGCGGTGCTGGGGGTGCGCGGGCTGTGGGGCGGGCCGTGGCTGATGGAGGAGCGGGGGCTGGACCGCCTCCTGGCCGGGCACCTGCTGCTGGGCTGCACGGTGGCGCTGGTGCTGGGCCCGGCCATCGCCGGCTGGGCGGTGGCGCGCAGCGGGGCCACCCGCGCCCTGCTGGTGGGCGGGCACCTGGCGGCGGCGGCGCTGATCCTCGCGCTGTTCCTCCGCGGGCCGGTGTGGGTGGATGCGCTGCTGCTGGCGGGCTTCGGGCTGGCCATCGCCTTCCAGGTGCTGTGCTTCTCCCTGCTGCGCGGGCTGGTTCGGCCGGAGGAGGCGGGGCGGGCGCTGAGCGCGCAGAACATGTTCTTCTTCGGCGGCGCGGCGGTGCTGCAATGGCTGTCCGGCCTCGCCGCCTGGTGGGGCGGTCCGGGGGCGGCGCTGGCCACCTTCGCCGCCGCGCTGGTGCTGGGCTGCGCGCTGTTCCTGCGCTGGCAGCGCCCCTGAGGCGCTACCACTTGCGGCCCCAGCCATGGGCGCGCCCCGGGTCCCACTGATGGCGGTTCCAGCGCGGGGGGTCCCAGTGCGGGCGGCTCCACGCCTGGGCGTCGCGCCAGCCGTGGCGGTGCCAGGCGCTGCCGT
>JALHNW010000257.1 GCA_022843345.1 Rubritepida sp.
CGCGGGACGCGGCCAGCGCCGGCTGGTGGGGGGCGCGCACCGCCGCCTTCCACGGCACGGTGACGCACAGCCCCACCTGCGACCCCGAGGCGATGAAGCTGCTGGCGCAGGAAATGGTGCTGGAAGCCGGCGCCGAGATCATCTTCCACGCCTGGGGCGCCGAGCCGCTGCTGGACGAAGCCGGCGCCGTGGCCGGCTGCGCCTTCGAGAGCAAGGGGGGCCGCCGCGCCATCCTGGCCGCCTGCACGGTGGACGCGACGGGCGACGGCGACCTGTTCGCCCGCGCCGGCGCGCCGTTCGACGCCGACGTGGACGAGCGCGACATCCACGGCTGCATGAACACCGCCTGGCTGCTGGGCGGGGTGGACATGCCGCGCCACCTGCGCTGGCGCGCGGAGAAGCCCGCCGAATGGAGCGAGTTCCTGCGCCGCGGGCGAGAGCGCCACCGCTTCTTCGACAAGGCCTTCGTGTCCTGGCGGGACGACGTGGCACTGTTCATGGGCCCGCGCCTGGCCGGCTTCTCCGCCGTGGACGTGGATGACCTCTCCGAGGTCGAGATCCGCTCGCACCGGCTGATGGCCGCGCACCTGGACAGCTACCGCGGCGAGGCGCCGGGGTTCGAGAACGCCTTCCTCATGCTGTCCGCCCCGCAGCTGGGCGTGCGGCACGCGCGGCGGCTGCACGGGGTGGCGGCGGTGCGGCGCGCGGATTGGGACGGGCGGGTGGCCCCCGACGAGGTCGGCGTCTCGCCCAGCCTGGCGCCGGCTTTCGGCAACGTCTCGGTGCCGTATGGCGCGCTGGTGCCGGCGCGGCTGGACGGGCTGCTGGCGCCGGGGCGGCACCTGTCCTGCGACGCGACCAGCCATTCCTTCCTGCGCGAGATCCCGCAATGCTGGCTGACCGGCCAAGCCGCCGGGGCGGCGGCGGCGCTGTCGGTCGCCGAAGGGGTGGCGCCGCGCCGCCTGCCGGTGGAGCGGCTGCAGGCGGCGCTGGCGCGGCAGGGAGCGTTCCTGTCCCCCGCCCCGCTTCAGAGCGCGGGGAGCATCGCGCGCTCGGTCTCCGCCGCGGGGCGGTAGCCCGGCGCCTGCGCCTCGCGCACGATGTAGCCGCGGCCCCAGACGGTGCCGATGATGTTGGCCGCACCGGCCTGCTGGAGCTTCTTGCGGAGCTTGCAGACGAAGACGTCGATGATCTTGGCGTCCGGCTCGTCCATGCCGCCGTAGAGGTGGTCGAGGAAGTTCTCCTTCGACAGGACGGAGCCGCGGCGGAGCATCAGCAGCTCCAGGATCGCGTATTCCTTGCCGGTGAGGTGCACCGGCTGGCCCTGCACGGCGACCTCCTTCGCCGCGAGGTCGAGCGAGACGGCGCCCATCTGGATGCGCGGCTGGCTGTAGCCCTTGGAGCGGCGGATCATCGCCTGCATGCGCGCCGCCAGCTCGTCGGGGTCGAAGGGCTTGGCCAGGTAGTCGTCGGCGCCCGCGCCCAGCGCCTTCACCTTGGCCGACGTCTTGTTGATGGCGGAGAGCACCATCACCGGGGCCTCCATCCGGGCGGCGCGCAGGCGGGCCACCACCTCGTAGCCCTCGATGTCGGGCAGCATGACGTCCACGATCACGGCGTCGTAGTCGTAGAGGCGGGCGAGCTCCATCGCCTCGGCCCCGCAATCGGCCACGTCCACGACCATGCGGTGCTGCTGGAGCTGGAAGGTGATGCCCCGCGCCGCGGTCCGATCGTCTTCAACCAGAAGGATACGCATTTGGCTCTCCACACGTTCTGCGTGTGAAGAAATACCACCATTACGGGTATCCCGTAAGGGGCTTTCACCGAAAGTTGTGTCTTTAAAAAGGAATGGACGTTAAAACCTTGCCGCCGTCTCCAGAAATGGTCAATTTTCGTGAAGGCTCGGTGCCGTGATCGCGCGATGATGGGATTCATCGGGGCCATGCACCGAACCGCGCACGGAGTCCCATCCCCTGCACCGGAATCCCACGCCATGAAAAAGGGCGGGAGCCGAAGCCCCCGCCCTCCATGCCGATGCACCCGCTGGGGCGCGCCGGGTCACTCGTCGCCGGAGGCCAGCTCCCGGCGGCGGCGGATGGCCGCACCCAGGATGTCGCCCAGCGAGGCGCCGCTGTCGGCCGTGCCGTACTCGCGCACCGCCTCGCGCTCCTCCTCGATCTCCTTGCCCTTGATGGTCAGGGACAGGCGGCGCGCCGCGCGGTCCACGGCCACCACGCGGGCGTCCACCTTCTCGCCCACCGCGAACTTCTCCGGGCGCTGGTCCTGGCGGTCGCGCGCCAGTTCCGCACGGCGGATGAAGCCGGTCAGCACGTCGTCCACCTTCACCTCGATGCCGTTGGCCTCGACCTTGGTGACGGTGCAGGTGACGATCTCGCCCTTGCGGACGCGATCCAGCACCTCGGCGGCCGGATCGGCCTCCAGCTGCTTGATGCCGAGCGAGATGCGCTCCTTCTCGACGTCAACGTCCAGCACCTTGGCCTTGACGATGTCGCCCTTCTTGTAGTTGGCCATCGCCTGCTCGCCCGACAGGTCCCAGGAGAGGTCGGAGAGGTGGACCATGCCGTCCACGTCCGGGCCCACGCCGATGAACAGGCCGAACTCGGTGATGTTGCGGATCTCGCCCTCGATCGTCGCACCCAGCGGGTGGGCCTGCACGAACAGCTCCCACGGGTTGCCCTGGGCCTGCTTGAGGCCGAGGCTGATGCGGCGCTTGGGCTCGTCCACGTCCAGGATCATCACGTCCACCTGCTCGGAGGTCGCGACGATCTTGCCGGGGTGCACGTTCTTCTTGGTCCAGCTCATCTCGGAGACGTGGACCAGGCCCTCGACGCCCGGCTCCAGCTCCACGAAGGCGCCGTAGTCGGTGATGTTGGTCACGCGGCCGCTGTACTTGGCGTTCACCGGGTACTTCAGCGCCACGCCGTCCCACGGGTCGGCCATCAGCTGCTTCATGCCCAGGCTGATGCGCTGGGTGTCCTGGTTGAAGCGGATCACCTGCACCTTGACCGGCATGCCGATCGTCAGCGCCTCGGAGGGGTGGTTGATGCGGCGCCAGGCGATGTCGGTGACGTGCAGCAGCCCGTCCACGCCGCCCAGGTCCACGAAGGCGCCGTAGTCGGTGATGTTCTTCACCACGCCGTCCAGCACCATGCCTTCCTTGAGGCCCTGCACCAGCTCGGCGCGCTGCTCGGCGCGCGTCTCCTCCAGCACGGCCCGGCGCGACACCACGATGTTCCCGCGGGCGCGGTCCATCTTGAGGATCTGGAAGGGCTGCTTCTGCCCCATCAGCGGGCCCACGTCGCGCACCGGGCGGATGTCCACCTGGCTGCCCGGCAGGAACGCCACGGCGCCGCCCAGGTCCACGGTGAAGCCGCCCTTGACGCGGCCGAACAGGATGCCGTCCACGCGCTGGTTGGCGGCGAAGGCCTTCTCCAGCAGCGTCCAGGCCTCCTCGCGGCGGGCCTTCTCGCGGCTCAGCACGATGGTGCCGTCGCGGTCCTCGTAGCGCTCCACGAAGAGGTCCACCACGTCGCCCGGCTGGACTTCCGGCTTGGCGCCGGCGGCGGCGAATTCCTTGAGCGGGACGCGGCCCTCGCTCTTGAGGCCGACATCAACGACGGCGACGTCATCGTCGATGCGGATGACCTTGCCGGTGACGACGGAACCGGCGAAGCCGGTGTTGGCGCCGAGCATCTCGTCGAGGAGAGCGGCGAAATCTTCTGCCATGTGGCGGTTGTGTCCTGGGAGGTCAGGGGGCGCCTTGCGCCCCGCGATCTGGTTGCCTGCGCCCCCCGGAATCAGCGCCGGGGCACGGCCTGCCGCGAAAGGCGACCACCTGGCTGCGCGTGACGGTCCGCGGCCGATCCGGCACCCGGCCACGCGGGCGTGGGTGCAGGCCGGGACATGGGCGCAATCGCGCCGCCAGTCAAGCGGAAAGCTTGACTTTGGCCGCAATGATCCCAAGCGCGGCGGCGAAGGCGGCGTCGGCGTCCAGCGCCGTGGTGTCCAGCAGCACGGCGTCCGCCGCCGCCGCCAAGGGCGCCGCGTCGCGCCC
>JALHNW010000258.1 GCA_022843345.1 Rubritepida sp.
CGCGCACGGCGTCCAGCTGCGTGACCTCGGCGCGCGGGGCGCGGGTCAGCTCCTCGGGCAGGCGCACCACCTCCAGCGCGCGGGCGCGGTGGGCGCGGCGGCGCAGGAAGCCCCGCTCCTCCAGCGCCGTGATCAGGCGGTGGATGCCGGACTTGCTTTTGAGGTCCAGCGCCGCGCGCATCTCCTCGAAGGACGGGCAGAAGCCGGTCGCCGTGAAGTGCTTGTGGATGAAGACCAGGAGTTCGTGTTGCTTGCGCGTGAGCATGGGCGGGGGTTCCCCATCGAGTCGTGTTATGTTCTAGGTAGGTTCCCGCATGCCCGTCAACAGAAAGTTGTCACGCTGTTCTTTTTATCGGCGCGGCGCCGTCAGAACGGCTCCGCGCGGTCCTTGCGGAGCAGGCGCGAGAAGGCGGCCCTGGCGCGGTCCTGGCCCGTCACCGCGTCGGCCATGCCGTCCAGCCAGCCGGCGAACCAGGCCTTTCCCCAGTCGCCGGTCTGGGCCATCGGGTTTTCCAGCACGCTCGCCCCTTCCGCGAAGGCCTTGCGGCCGGCGGCGTAGGCGTCGTCGGTCACGAACAGGTCGTCGGGGTCAACGTCTTCGGGCATGCTCGGTCCTCGTTCACCCCCTACATAGGCCCGCGCGGGCCTGACGCAAACGGAAGGCGCCGGCCGCGCGTTGGCGCCGTGGACAGGAGGGCCGGCCATGCGGATGGATGACGAGCGGGAAAGCCACCACGTCGAGGATCGGCGCGGCCAGGGCGGGGGCTTCGGCGGCGGCGGCTTCCGCATGGGGCGCGGCGGCGTCGCCGGCGGGGGCATCGGCGTGGTGGTGATCGCGCTCATCGCCATGTTCCTGGGCGTGGACCCGGGCGTGGTGCTCAACCAGCTCGACGGTGGCGCGCCCCCGCAGCAGCAGCAGGCGCAGGCCCCGAGCCAGGCCCCATCCCAGGCCCCATCCCAAGCCCCTGGGCAGCGCGCCCCGGCGGACGACGCTGAGGCGCGCTTCGTCTCGCGCGTGCTGGCTTCCACCGAGGATGTGTGGGCGGCCGAGTTCCGGCGCGCCGGGCAGACCTACGAGCCGCCGCGGCTGGTGCTGTTCTCGGGCGCCGTGCAGTCGGGCTGCGGGGCGGCGCAGGCGGCGATGGGGCCGTTCTACTGCCCGCTGGACAAGCGCGTGTACATCGACCTGTCCTTCTTCCGCGAGATGCAGCGCCGCCTGGGCGCGCCGGGCGACTTCGCGCAGGCCTACGTCATCGCGCACGAGGTGGGGCACCACGTGCAGAACCTCACCGGGCTGCTGCCGCGCAGCCAGCAGGCGCAGCAGCGCGCGGGCGACCGGGCGGAGGCCAACGCCATCTCCGTGCGCGTGGAGCTGATGGCCGACTGCCTGGCCGGCTTCTGGGCCCGCCGTGCCGAGGAGATGCGCGGCATCCTGGAGCGCGGCGACATCGAGGAAGGCCTGCAGGCCGCCGCGGCGGTGGGCGACGACCGCCTCCAGGCCGGGCGCGGCGCGGTGGTGGCCGAAAGCTTCACCCACGGCTCCTCGCGCCAGCGCGTCGAGTGGTTCCGGCGCGGCATGGCGGCCGAATCCGCCAGCGCCTGCGACACCTTCCGGGGGTGAAATCCCCGGCGGGATGTTCCATATCCGTGCCATGAATTCGCTGACCCCGGTCCTGTTCCAGCCGATCCGCCGCCCCGCCCCCAGCTACGGCCCGCCGCTGGAGACGCATTTCGAGGTGGACGGGCCGGACGGCACCAAGGTCAAGATCGAGCCGGCGGGCGACCAGCCACGCGCGATCGGCGAGCTGGTGGCCGGCATCCAGGCGGGCGAGCGCGACCAGGTGCTGCTGGGCGTCACCGGCTCGGGCAAGACCTACACCATGGCCAAGGTGATCGAGGCGGTGCAGCGGCCCACGCTGATCCTGGCGCCCAACAAGACGCTGGCGGCGCAGCTCTACGGGGAGATGAAGTCCTTCTTCCCGAACAACGCGGTGGAATACTTCGTCTCCTACTACGACTACTACCAGCCGGAGGCCTACGTCCCGCGCACGGACACCTACATCGAGAAGGATTCCCAGATCAACGAGCAGATCGACCGGATGCGCCACGGCGCCACCCAGGCGCTGCTGGAGCGGCGCGACGTCATCATCGTCGCCTCCGTCTCGTGCATCTACGGCATCGGCTCGGTCGAGACCTACTCGAAGATGGTGGTGAAGCTGGAGCGCGGCGGCACGCTGCCGCGCGAGGCGCTGGTGAAGGGGCTGGTCGAGCAGCAGTACCGCCGCAACGACGCCGCCTTCGGGCGCGGCAACTTCCGCATCCGCGGCGAAAGCGTGGACATCTGGCCCGCCCAGCTGGAGGACCGCGCCTGGCGCATCAGCCTGTTCGGCGACGAGATCGAGGACCTGCGCGAGTTCGACCCGCTGACCGGCGAGATCACCGGCTCCTTCGACCGCATCTCCATCTACGCCAACAGTCACTACGTCACGCCCCGGCCCACGCTGAACCAGGCGATCGGGCGCATCAAGGAGGAGCTGAAGGAGCGCCTGCGCGAGCTGGAGGCCCAGGGCCGCCTGCTGGAGGCGCAGCGCCTGGAGCAGCGCACGCAGTTCGACATCGAGATGATGGAGACGACCGGCGTCTGCAAGGGAATCGAGAACTACAGCCGCTACCTGTCCGGCCGGAACCCTGGCGAGCCGCCGCCCACCCTGTTCGAATACCTGCCCGAGGGCGCGCTGCTGGTGGTGGATGAGAGCCACGTCACCGTCCCGCAGATCGGCGGCATGTTCCGGGGCGACTTCAACCGCAAGATCGTGCTGAGCGAGCACGGCTTCCGCTTGCCCTCCTGCACCGACAACCGCCCGCTGAAGTTCGAGGAGTGGGACGCCTTCCGCCCGCAGACCGTCTTCGTCTCCGCCACCCCCGGCCCGTGGGAGATGGAGCGCACCCAGGGCATCTTCGCCGAGCAGGTGATCCGCCCCACCGGCCTGGTGGACCCGGTCTGCGAGATCCGCCCCGTGGAGGGCCAGGTGGACGACCTGCTGGCCGAGTGCAAGGCGCAGGCGGCGCGGGGCGGGCGCGTGCTGGTCACCACGCTCACCAAGAAGATGGCCGAGCAGCTGACGGAGTACCTCACCGAGCTGGGCATCAAGGTGCGCTACCTGCACTCCGACGTGGACACGCTGGAGCGCATCGAGATCATCCGCGACCTGCGCCGCGGCGTGTTCGACGCGCTGATCGGCATCAACCTGCTGCGCGAGGGGCTCGACATCCCCGAATGCACGCTCGTCGCCATCCTGGACGCGGACAAGGAGGGCTTCCTGCGCTCGCGCACCTCGCTGATCCAGACCATCGGGCGGGCGGCGCGCAACGCCGAGGGGCGCGTGGTGCTCTACGCCGACCGCATGACCGACAGCCTGAAGGCCGCGCTGGAGGAGACGGAGCGCCGGCGCAACAAGCAGCTCGCCTGGAACGAGGCGCACGGCATCACGCCAACCACCATCCGGCGCGAGATCGCCGACGTGCTGAAGGACGTCAGCCAGGGCGACTACGTCACCGTCGAGGCCTCCGAGGGCGACGCCACCGCCAACTTCGTCGGCAAGGACCTGCGCGCTGCCATCGCCGACCTGGACAAGAAGATGCGCGCCGCCGCCGCCGACCTGGAGTTCGAGACCGCCGCCCGCCTGCGCGACGAGATCAAGCGGCTGGAGGCAATGGAGCTGGGCATCACCGCGCCCAACCTCGCCGGGCGCTCGCTTCAGGAGGTGACGCCGGCGAAGAAAAAAGACTGGAAGCCCAAGCCGCTCGGCCCCGGCGGCGGCGGCTACGAGCCCAAGCCGAAAGGCCGGCGCGGGCGCGGCGCCAGCCTGCACTGATCCTCAGCCCAGCTCGAAGCTGGTGATGCCGAAGATGCCCTCGCGCCGCAACGGCGGCGGGGGGCCGGTGTACATCCGCGCCGTCTCGAACACCTTGTCCATGCCGGCCTCGCGCGCCAGGGCGACGGCGGCGGCGTGGTCCTCCGGCACGTCCAGCACCAGCGCGCCGGGCGGGCGG
>JALHNW010000259.1 GCA_022843345.1 Rubritepida sp.
GTCGTCGGCGTGCTGACCGGGGGCGTCACCGCGGCGACGGGCGTCTTCGTGCTGCCGGCCGTGCCCTGGCTCCAGGCCCAGGGTCTGGGGCGCGACGCCCTGGTGCGCGCGCTGGGCCTGTCCTTCACGGTTTCCACCCTGGCGCTCGCCGGCCTCGTCTGGCCGCAGCTCGCCGGCCTGGGATGGCTGTCGCTGCTCGCCGTCGCGCCGGCCCTGCTGGGCCAGCGCATCGGCGAGGCGCTGCGCGGCCGCCTCTCGGAATCAGGCTTCCGCCGGTGCTTCCAGCTCGGCCTGCTCGCGCTTGGCCTGTGGCTGCTGCTGCGCCCCTGACAGGCGCAGCAGCCCGTCCACCGCCACGCAGCCATCGGGGCGGCACAGCAGCGGATTGATCTCCGCCTCCTCCAGCCGCTCGCCGCAGGCGGCGGCGAAGGCGCTGAAGCGGCTGATCGCCTCGGCGGCCTTCGCCACGTCCACCGGAGGCGCGCCGCGGAACCCGTCCAGCAGCGGCCAGGACTTCAGCCCGCGCAGCATCGCCTCGGCGCGGGCGGGCGAGACGGGGGCGACATCCATCGCCACGTCCTTCCACAGCTCCGCCTGCACGCCGCCCAGGCCCACCAGCAGCATGGTGCCCCATTGCGGGTCGCGCCGCGCGCCCAGGATCAGCTCGGCGCCGCGCGCCTCCATGCGCTGCACCAGCACGCCGGCCACGCGCGCCCCCGGCGCATGGGCGTGCACGCCCTCCATGATGCGCGCGAAGGCGGCGCGCACGGCGGCGGCGTCGGGCAGGTTCAGCTGCACGCCGCCCACCTCGGTCTTGTGCGCCACGTCGGGGCTGTCCAGCTTCAGCACGACGGGGAAGCCGATGGCGGAGGCCGCCTGCACCGCGGCCTCGGCATCCGCCGCGCGCCGCTCCTCGCCCACCGGCAGGCCGGCGGCGCGGAACAGCGCCTTGGCCTCGGCCTCCATCAGCGTGGCCTCGCCATGCGGCAGGGCAGGGGCGGCGACGACCGGCGCCGCCTGCTCCAGCGCCGCGCCGTGGTGCTCCAGCCACAGGCGGATCGCGTCCATCATCCGCCGCGTCGAGCGGAACAGCGCCAGGTGCGGCGCGGCATCCGCGGCTTCCGGCCCCGCGCCCTCCAGGCTCTCGGACATCCACATGATGCAGATCGGCTTGCCCGCCTTCGCCGCCATCGGGTCCAGCGTGTGCATGCGCGAGGGCGAGGTGGCCGGGTTGTGGTAGACGATGGGGAAGATCACGGTCGCGTACTGGTCGTCCGCCAGCATCGCCTCCATGCAGTCCTCGAACAGCTTGGGGTTGGTCGCCACCTGCGCCGTGAGGTCGCAGGGATTCCGCGGGCTGCCGAATTCAGGGATGGAGGCGCGCAGGGTCGCCGCCGTGTCCGGCCTCGGCTGCGGCAATTCCAGCCCCGCGAATTCCGCGTGGTCGGCCGCCATGATGCCCGCCCCGCCCGAGGGCGTGACGATGCCCACCCCGCGCCCCTTCGGCGGCGGCGCCTTGGCGAGGAAGCCCGCCGTTTCCAGCAGCGCGTCGAAATCCTCCACCTCCAGCATGCCGGCGCGCTTGAAGCCCGCGCTCCACGCCTCCGTGGCGCCGGCCAGCGAGCCGGTGTGCGACATCGCGGCCGCCGCCCCCACGCTGCCGCGCCCCAGCTTCAGCACCACGATGGGTTTGCCGGCATGGCGCGCCTGCTCGCCCAGCAGCAGCAGGCGCCGGGCGTCGCGCACGCCCTCCACGGCCAGCGCGATGGCCCGCACCTCGGGCATGGCGAGCTGGAAGGCGGCGAGGTCGCACACGTCGAGGTCGGTGGAGTTGCCGGCCGTGAGCATGTGCGCCACCGCGAAGCCTCGCTCGGCCGCCTGCATCAGCGCGTAGCCCATGGCGCCGGACTGGCTGACGATGCCCACGCCGCGGGCCGGGCCGGTCATCTTCGCGTAGTCGGGCATGAAGGTGGCGCCGCACTTGCGGACGTGATCGACGAAGCCCAGGCAGTTGGCGCCCAGCAGCGGGAAGCCCAGCGCGCGGGCGCGGTGGCGCAGCGCTTCCTCCTCCTCCGCGCGCTCGGGCAGGTCCGTCTCGCCGTAGCCCGAGGCGTAGAGCACCGCGCCGCCGCAGCCCTTGGCCGCCAGCGCCTCCACCGCCGCCAGCACGCCGGTGCGCGGCAGGGCGATGACGGCGGAATCCGGCGTGCCGGGGATGTCGGCCACGGTGGCGACGCAGGGCCGCCCATGCAGCATCTGGCCCGCGTATTTCGGGTTCACGCCCCACACCTCGCCGTCGAAGCCCGCCATGTTCTGCACGGTGCGCGCGCCGAACCCGGTCGGCTCGGCCGAGACGCCGACGACGGCGATGGAGCGCGGCGAAAGCAGGCGGCGCAGGCTGTCCGGCGTGCGGAGCGGGTCCATGGGCAATCCTCCGAAGTGTTCTTGGCAGGCATTGCGCGGCATCACGGCAGTTCCGGCAAGTCCCCCAGCAGCGCCACGGCGGCGTCCAGGTCCACCGCGTCATAGCGGTGCGCCACATCCAGCAGGTTCACCGTCCCCACCACGCGCCCGCCCCGCAGCACCGGCAGGTTCAGGCAGGATTCGCAGCCCAGCGCGATGATCGCCGCCGCATCCGCGAAATGCGCGCGGATGTCGGCCGCGTCCCGGCACAGGAAGGGCCGGCCCTGCCGCAGCAGCACGCGCGTCCACGCCGTGTCCCGCACCGGCTTGCGCCCGCCGGGCGGATAGGCGACGGGGTCGGAGGACCAGACCCGCTGGTTGAAGGCGCCGCCATGGCGCATCACGGTGAACAGGCGCCAGCCGAGTTCGCGCTGCATCAGCGCGGCCAGCGAGTCGAAGGTCACAGCACCCCCATCGCCCCCGGCAGCCACAGCGCAATGCCCGGGAACGCCACCACCAGCGCGAGTGCCGCGAACATCGCCAGGATCAACCACCCTACCCAGGGCAGCGTGGATTCCATGGACACGCCGGCGATACGGCAGGACACCATGAGGTTCACCGCCAGCGGCGGCGTGAACTGCCCGATGGCGATCTTCATCGTCAGGATCACCCCGAACCAGGTCAGGTCCCACCCGAAGGTCCGCGCGATGGGCAGCAGCACCGGCAGCAGGATCAGGAAGGTGGAGACGCCGTCGAGGAACATCCCCACGAAGACCAGCGCCACCATCAGCAGCGCGATGGTGCCGTATTCCCCCAGACCCAGCCCCACGATCCAGCCCGCGATCGGCTGCACGATTCCCAGCGTCGCCGTGCTCCAGGCGAAGACGGAGGCGAGTGCGACGATCACCAGGATGACCGCGGAGATCTCGCCCGCCTCCACCATCATCTCGTACAGGTCGCGCAGCGTCATGGAGCGGTACACCACGAAGCCCACGAACAGCCCGTAGAACACCGCCATCACCGCGGCCTCCGTGGGCGTGAAGGCGCCGATCCGCATGCCGCCGAGGATGACGACGGGCGCCATCAGACCCCAGAACGCCTCCTTGAAGGTGCGCCACACCGACAGCTCTCCCCGGTCCGGGTTCTTGCCGCCGAAATCCTTGAGCCAGGAGATGAGCAGGATCGGCACCAGCAGCGCGCAGCCGGCCAGGATGCCCGGCAGCATGCCGGCCATGAAGATCGCGGGCACGGAGACGCCCGGCACCATCACCGCGTAGACGATGAAGGCGATGGAGGGCGGGATCAGGATGTCGGTCGCCGCCGCCGCCCCCACGGTGGCCGCGATGAAGGGCCGCGGGTAGCCGTCCTTCACCATGCCATCCGTCACCACCTTGCCCACCGCGGCCGCGGTGGCGGGGCCCGAGCCGCTGATGCCGCCGATCACCATCGCCACCAGGATGGACACCGAGGCCAGCGCGCCCTTGCCCGCCCCCACCAAGGCGGTTGCGAAGCGCACCAGCCGCAGCGCCACCCCGGTGCGGTCGAACACGCAGCCCACCAGCACGAACATCGGGATGGCGATCAGCGGATACTTGGCGATGCCGGCATAGACGTTGGTCGGCATGGCCATGAT
>JALHNW010000260.1 GCA_022843345.1 Rubritepida sp.
CGGCGCGGCGGCCGGCTTCATCACGGCGGATGCCTGCGCGCCGCCCGCCCTGCCCCCCTTCGACATCCTGGTGAACGCGGCCGGCGCCGCGGTGTAGGCGCCCTTCCTCAAGACCGACGACGCCGCCTTCCGCGCGGCGCTGGACGCCAACCTGATGTCGGCGGTGACGCTGGCGCGCGCGCTGCTGCCCGGCATGGTGGCGCGCGGCTTCGGGCGGGTGGTGAACGTGGCCTCCACCGCCTCGCTGAAGGGCTACGCCTACGTCGTGCCCTATGTCGCGGCCAAGCACGCGCTGCTGGGCTTCTCGCGCGCGCTGGCGCTGGAGGTGGCGCGCCACGGCGTCACGGTGAACTGCGTCTGCCCCGGCTTCACCGAGACGCCGCTGCTGACGGAAAGCGCCGCGCGCATCGAGGCCAAGACCGGGCGCGACGGGCGCGCGGCGCTGGCGGCGAACAACCCGCAGGGCCGCCTGTTCACGCCCGATGAGGTGGCGGATGCCGTGCTCTACCTCTGCGCCGCCCCCGGGGTGAACGGCTCGGCGCTGGCGCTCAGCGGGGGCGAGGTCTGATGGATGCCGAGACGGGCCTGGCCGACCTGCCGCCCGGCCACAAGGACGACCTTCGCCTCTGGCTGCGGCTGCTGACCTGCGCGAACCTGATGGAGGCCGACATCCGCCGCCGGCTGCGCGTGCAGTTCAACACCACCCTGCCGCGCTTCGACCTGCTGGCGGCGCTGCACCGCGCGCCCGAGGGACTGACGCTGGGCGAGGTGTCGCGCCGCATGATGGTGAGCAACGGCAACGTCACCGGCCTGGCCGCGCGGCTGGAGCAGGAAGGGCTGGTGGAGCGCGGGCTGGACGCCCATGACCGCCGCGCCTTCCGCCTGCGCCTGACCGAGCGCGGGGCGCGCGACTTCGCCCGCCAGTCCCGCGCGCATGAGGGCTGGGTGAACGCCCTGCTGGCCGGGCTGTCGGCCGAGGAACGCGCCGCGCTGCACGGCCTGCTGGGCCGCGCCAAGCACAGCATCCGGGAGGGAACCGCATGAGGACGCCGCAGCACCTGCGCATGGAGGAGGATGGCGGCGTGGTGACGCTGACGCTCGACCGGCCGGAGCGCAAGAACCCGCTGACCTTCGACAGCTACGCCGAGCTGGTGGGCATCTTCCGCGACGCGGTGCATGACGACACGGCGCGGGTGTTCGTGGTGACCGGGGCGGGCGGCAATTTTTGCTCGGGCGGGGACGTGCACGAGATCATCGCGCCGCTGCTGGAGCGCGACACCAAGGGGCTGATGCGCTTCACGCAGATGACGGGCGAGCTGGTCAAGGCGATGCGCGCCTGCCCGCAGCCGGTCATCGCCGCGGTGGACGGCATCGCGGCGGGCGCGGGGGCGATCATCGCCATGGCGTCCGACATCCGGCTGGGGACGCCGCGGGCGAAGGTGGCCTTCCTGTTCAACCGCGTGGGCCTTGCGGGCTGCGACATGGGGGCCTGCGCCATCCTGCCGCGCATCATCGGCCAGGGGCGGGCGAGCGAGCTGCTGTTCACCGGCCGCGCCATGCGCGCGGATGAGGGCGAGCGCTGGGGCTTCTTCAACCGGCTGGCCGATGACGCGCTGGGCGAGGCTCGCACGCTGGCCGCCGAGATCGCCGCCGGGCCCGGCTTCGCGCATGGGATGACCAAGCGGATGCTGGCCATGGAATGGGCGATGGGGGTGGAGCAGGCGATCGAGGCGGAGGCCGTGGCGCAGGCGCTGTGCATGACCACGCAGGACTTCCGCCGCGCCTACGAGGCCTTCGCGGCGAAGTCCACGCCGGTGTTCCGGGGGGATTGATGGCCGATCGCGATTTCCTGCGCTGGCCGTTCCTGGACGACGCGCACCGGGAGTTCGCGGCACGGGTGGAAGCCTTCGCCGCCACGCTGCCGGCGCATCACGACGACGCGGATGCGGGCACGCGGGAGCTGGCGCGCATGCTGGGCGATGCCGGGCTGCTGGAGGCGGCGGTGCCGCCGGATGGGCGGCTGGACGTGCGGATGCTGTGCCTGGCGCGCGACATCCTCGCCCAACATTCGGGGCTGGCCGATTTCGCCTTCGCCATGCAGGGGCTGGGGACCGGGGCGATCACCCTGTTTGGCAGCGGTGAGTTGAAGGCGCGCGTGCTGCCGGGCGTCCGGGCGGGGACCACGCTGGCGGCGTTCGCGCTGAGCGAGCCGGAGGCGGGCAGCGACGTCGCCGCGATGGCCACCACCGCCACGCGCGATGGCGAGGGCTGGGTGCTGGACGGGGAAAAAACCTGGATCAGCAATGGCGGCATCGCCGGCAGCTACGTCGTGTTCGCGCGCAGCGGCGAGGCGCCTGGGGCGCGCGGCCTGTCCTGCTTCTGGGTGCCTGGCGACGCCATGCGCGTGGTGGAGCGCATCGAGACGGCGGCGCCGCACCCGCTGGCGCGGCTGGCGCTGGATGGGGTGCGGGTGCCGGATGCGCATCGCATCGGCGCGCCGGGCGAGGGCTTCAAGGTGGCGATGGCGGTGCTGGACGTGTTCCGCGGCACCGTCGGCGCGGCCGCGCTGGGCTTCGCGCGGCGCGGGCTGGATTTGCTGGTGGAACGCGCCACCACGCGCCGCCTGTTCGGCGCGCCGCTCTTCGACCAGGGGCAGGTGCAGGCCGCCATCGCCGACGCCGCGATGGACGTGGAGGCCAGCGCCCTGCTGGTCTATCGCGCCGCCTGGCTGAAGGACCAGGGAACCCCCCGCGTGAGCCGCGAGGCCAGCATGGCGAAGCTGCACGCCACCGAGGCCGCCTTCCGCGTGGCCGACGCCGCGGCGCAGTTCCATGGCGGGCTGGGCGTGGTGTCGGGCAGCGCGCCGGAGGTGCTGACGCGCGAGGTGCGGGCGCTGCGCGTCTACGAGGGCGCGTCGGAGATCCAGCGCGTGGTGATCGCGCGCGCGGAACGGGACCGGAGGGCGTGATGGACAGCTTCTGCCGCGACAACCTGCCGCCGCCGGAGGAGTGGCCGGTGCTCTCCCCCCTGCCCTACCCGGCGCGGCTGAACTGCGCGGTGGAGCTGCTGGACGCCAACCTCCGGACGCGCGCCGAGCATCCGGCGGTGGTGACGCCCGACGAGACGCTTTCCTACGCGCAGCTGGCGGAGCGGGCGGACCGGATCGCGCATGTCCTGGTGAATGAGACGGGGCTGGTGCCGGGCAACCGGGTGCTGCTGCGCTCGGCCAACAACGCCTGGATGGTGGCGGCCTATTTCGCCGTGCTGAAGGCGGGCGGCGTGGTGGTGGCCACCATGCCGATGCTGCGCGCGAAGGAGCTGGGCGAGATCCTGCGCAAGGCGCGCATCACCCACGCCATCTGCGACGCGCGGCTGCGCGACGAGCTGGACCGCGCCGACGCGCCCGCGCTGCGCCACCGGCTGCACTGGGGCGACGGCGACCTGGAGGCGCGCTGCGCCCGGCAGCCTTCGCGCTTCACCGCCGCGGATACCGCGAGCGACGACATCTGCCTGATCGGCTTCACCTCCGGCACCACGGGCGAGCCGAAGGGGACGATGCACTTCCACCGGGACATGCTGGCGATCTGCGACCACTACTCGGCGCAGGTGCTGAAGCCCCGCGCGGAGGACCGCTTCATCGGCTCGCCGCCGCTGGCCTTCACCTTCGGCCTCGGCGGGCTGGTGCTGTTCCCGTTCCGGGTGGGGGCGACGGCGATCCTGCTGGAGAAGACCTCGCCGGACGAGCTGGCCGCCGCCATCGCGCGGCACAAGGCGACGATCTGCTTCACGGCGCCCACCGCCTATCGCGCCATGGCGGCGAAGGCGGGGGAACATGACCTGTCCAGCTTGCGAAAATGCGTCAGCGCCGGCGAGCACCTGCCCAGGCCGATCTTCGAGACCTGGGAGCGCGCCACCGGGCTGCGGCTGATGGACGGCATCGGCGCCACCGAGATGCTGCACATCTTCATCGCCGCCCCGGAGGAGGCGATCCGCCCCGGCGCCACCGGCCT
>JALHNW010000261.1 GCA_022843345.1 Rubritepida sp.
CCGCCGCGGCGGGGGTGGAGCTGCCGGTCTGCGCCACCGTGGCCGCGCTGCTGGACGGGCGGCTGGACGTGGCGGGCGCGCTGCGCGCCCTGATGGACCGCCCGATGGGTAATGAGTGAACAACCGGGGGTTGACCACCCGGCCCCGGCCGCTAAGCCGGGCGCTCCCGGCCTTGCGAGGAAAAAGCGCTTGATCATCCTCATCACCGGCGGCTGCGGCTTCATCGGCTCGGCCGTGATCCGGCACCTGCTGGCCACGACGGACCACGCCGTCGCCAACATCGACATCCTTTCCTACGCGGCGAGCCCGGAGGCGCTGGAAGGCTGGCGGCACCATCCGCGGCACACGCTCATCCAGGCCGACATCTGCGACCTCGACGCCGTGCGCGCCGCCTTCCGCACGCATCGCCCCACGGCGGTGATGCACCTGGCGGCCGAGAGCCATGTGGACCGCAGCATCGACGGCCCGGCCGCCTTCATCCGCACCAACGTCGTCGGCACCCAGGTGATGCTGGAAGCGGCGCGCGAGTACTGGAACGGGCTGGAGGGCGCGGCCAAGGCGGCGTTCCGCTTCCACCACGTCTCGACCGACGAGGTGTTCGGCAGCCTGTACCCGGGCGACGCCCCCTTCACGCCCGAGACGCCCTACGACCCGCGCTCGCCCTACAGCGCGTCCAAGGCGGGCAGCGACCACCTGGTGCGCGCCTGGAACCACACCTACGGCTTCCCCTCCTTCGTCTCGAACACCACGAACAACTACGGCCCCTGGCAGTTCCCCGAGAAGCTGATCCCGCTGGTGATGCTGAACGCGCTGGAGGGGCGGCCGCTCCCGGTCTACGGCAAGGGCGACAACATCCGCGACTGGCTGCACGTGGAGGACCATGCCGAGGCGCTGGTGCTCGCGCTGTTCCGCGGCGCGCCGGGCGCCACCTACTGCATCGGCCCGCGGCAGGAGCGCACGAACCTGGAGGTGGTGCAGGCGATCTGCACCACGCTGGACCGCCTGCGCCCCGACCCCGCCGGCCCGCGCGCGCGGCTGATCACCTACGTGGCCGACCGGCCGGGTCACGACTTCCGCTACGCCATGGACCCGGGCGGGGCCGAGGCGGCGCTGGGCTGGAAGGCCCGGCATGATTTCGAGGGCGGGCTGGAGCACACCATCCGCTGGTACCTGGACCACGAGGCGTGGTGGCGCCCGATCCGCGACAAAGCCTATGCGGGCCAGAGGCTGGGGGTGAAGGCGTGAAGGGAATCATTCTGGCGGGCGGCTCCGGCACGCGGCTGCACCCGATGACGCTGGCGGCCTCCAAGCAGCTGCTGCCCGTGTACGACAAGCCGATGGTCTACTACCCGCTCAGCACGCTGATGCTGGCGGGTATCCAGGACATCCTGCTGATCTCCACCCCGCACGACCTGCCCTCCTTCCGGCGGCTGCTGGGCGATGGCGGGCAGTTCGGCATCCGCCTTTCCTATGCCGAGCAGCCCTCGCCCGACGGCCTCGCGCAGGCCTTCCACATCGGCGAGGAGTTCGTGGCGGGCGGGCCGGCGGCGCTCGCGCTCGGCGACAACATCATCTACGGCGGCGGCCTGTCGGAGAAGCTGGTGAGCGCGCGCGCGCATGCCGAGCGCGGCAAGGCCACCGTCTTCGGCTACCGCGTGGCGGACCCCGAGCGCTACGGCGTGGCCGAGTTCAACGCGCAGGGCGAGGTGATCTCGCTGGAGGAAAAGCCGTCGAAGCCCAAGTCCGACTGGGCGGTGATCGGCCTCTACTTCTACGATTCCCGCGTCACCCAGCTGTCCCGCCAGGTCGTCCCCTCGCCGCGCGGCGAGCTGGAGATCACCGACCTCAACGCCATCTACATGCGCGACGGCACGCTGCGGGCCGAGCAGCTGTCCCGCGGCTGCGCCTGGCTGGATGCCGGCACGCCCGGCTCGCTGCTCCAGGCCTCCATGTTCGTGCAGACGGTGCAGGAGCGCCAGGGCCTGCAGGTCGGCTGCCCGGAGGAGATCGCCTTCCGCCGCGGCTTCCTGTCCGCCGACCAGCTGCGCGATTGCGGGAAGGCGCTGGGCAAGACCGCCTATGGCCGCTACCTCGTCGAGGTCGCCGAGGGGAAGCACGGATGAACGTCATCCCCCAATCCATCCCCGACGTGCTGGTGGTGGAGCCCCGCCGCCACGGCGACGCGCGCGGCTTCTTCTCCGAGGTGTGGAAGGCCTCCGCCCTGCCGGTCGCCTTCGTGCAGGACAACCATTCCTTCAGCGCGCAGAAGGGCGTGCTGCGCGGCCTGCACTTCCAGCGCCCGCCCACCGCGCAGGGCAAGCTGGTGCGCTGCACCCGCGGCGCCATCCTCGACGTCGCCGTGGACATCCGCGCCGGCAGCCCGACCTACGGCCGGCACGTGGCGGTGGAGCTGAGCGCGGAGAACTGGCGCCAGCTCTGGGTGCCGCGCGGCTTCGCGCACGGCTTCGTGACGCTGACGGAGGATGTGGAGGTGCTCTACAAGGTGGACGCCGAGTACGACCCCGCCACCGATGCCGGCATCGCGTGGGACGACCCGGAGCTGGGCATCGCCTGGCCCGTCCCGCCCGAGGGCCCCGTGCTGTCGGAGAAGGACCGCAAGGCCCCGCGCCTGCGCGACATCGCGCCGCCCTTCCCGGCGGGGTCGGTCTGATGCGCCGGGTCCTCGTCACCGGCAAGGGCGGCCAGCTCGCCACCGGCCTGGCCGACAGCCTGCCCGCGCAGGGCTTCGAGGCGATCCTGGTCGGCCAGCCCGATTTCGAGTTCGACCAGCCGGCGACGGTGGAGCGCGGCTTCGCCGACGCCGCCCCCGACGCGGTGGTGAACTGCGCCGCCTGGACCGCGGTGGACGCGGCCGAGGATGACGAGGCCGGCGCCTTCCGCGCCAACGCGCTGGGCCCCCTCATGCTCGCGCGGCTCTGCGCGGCGCGCGGCATCCCGCTGCTGCAGCTCAGCACGGACTACGTGTATGACGGCGCGAAGGGCGCGCCCTACGTGGAGGACGACGCGCCCAACCCGCTGGGCACCTACGGCCGCACCAAGCTGGCCGGCGAATGGGCCGCGCTGGCCGCCAACCCGATGACGGCCGTGTTCCGCACCGCCTGGGTGTTCAGCCCGGTGGGCCGCAACTTCGTGAAGACCATGCTGTCCGCCGGCGCGCAGCGGCCTGAGCTGCGCGTGGTGGCCGACCAGCACGGCAACCCCACCGCCGCGCCCGACCTCGCCGACGCGCTGGCCCTGGTGCTGGCCCGCGTGCGCGAGACGGGGTGGCGCGCGGAGTACCGCGGCGTGTTCCACATGGCCGGCGGCGGGCATGCCGACTGGCACGGCTTCGCCCAGGCCATCTTCGCCGCCGCCGCGCCGCATGGCGGGCCGTCGCCCACGGTGCACCCCATCGCCACCGCCGACTACCCGGTGAAGGCCAGGCGCCCCGCTGACGGGCGCATGGACCAGGCGAAGCTGCGCGCCACCTTCGGCGTGGCGCTGCCGCCCTGGCAGGAGGGGCTCGCGCGGGTGATCCGGGCGCTGGGCACGGCGTGAGCGAGGCCCCGCGGCTGACGCCGCTGGAGGCCGACCCACCCACCCTGCCGCGCGCCCTGCACGGCCTCGCCGCGCGTTCCCCGCTGCACTTCGCCCGTCGCGCGGGTGAGGTGGGGTGGGACCTGCTGTCCCACGGGCTGCACGACGCCCTGTCCCCCCTGCGGGCGCGGACGCTGCGCGAGGCGCCGGGCCGCGCCGCCCCGCGCGGGGCCGCCTGGGGCCTCTACCTGCACTGGTCGCCGGACGGCACCGTCTCGCCCATGGTGCGCCGGCAGCTGGCGCTGTGGCGCGAGGCGGGGTTCGACCTCGTCTTCGTCTCCAACGCCGCCCTGCCGGACGCCGACTGGGACGCGGCGGGCGAGGATTGCTGCTGGCGCCTCCAGCGCGCCAACACCGGCCGCGACTTCGGCGCCTGGCGCGACGCCGCCGCCCTGGCCGCCGCCC
>JALHNW010000262.1 GCA_022843345.1 Rubritepida sp.
CCGCCGCCGCCATGCCGGCGGGGCCGGCGCCGATGATCACCAGGTCATAGGCGTCGCGCAGGCCCGCCACGCCGTCGAGGCGGCGCATCACCGCCCCGTCTCCCGCCGCCCGCGCTGGGTCTGCACCGCCATGCCGGGGCGCAGCGGCACCAGGCAGCCCTGGCGGTTGCCCACGCCGTCCACCACCACCAGGCAATCGAAGCACACGCCCATCATGCAGTACGGCCCGCGCGGCGTGCCGGAGACGGCGGTGTCGCGGCAGGCCGCGCGGCCCAGCGCCAGCAGGGCGGCCGCCACAGTGTCGCCCGCCGCGCCCTGCACCGCCTCGCCGTCCAGGGTGAAGGGGATCGGGGGTGCCGGGGGGTCAGGCAACCTGCGGAACATCGAACCTCCAGGCGCCGAAGGGGGCCATGTCGGCATCCAGCGCGCCGCGGGCGATCATCGGCGCCAGCAGCGCGTCATGCGCCGCGGCCAGCGTCACCCCGCTGTGGCAGGTGGCGAGGAACGCGCCCGGCGCGCCCGAGGCGTCGTAGATCGGGAAGCCGTCCTGCGACATGACGCGCAGCGCGGCCCAGCTGCGGACCACGTTCAGCGAGGCGATGGCCGGGAACATCCGCACCGCGCGGTCCGCCAGCACGGAGAGCACGCCCAGGCCCACGCGCTCGTCCAGCCCCGCCTCCTCGGCGCTGTCGCCGATCATGATGCCGCCCTCGTCGGCCTGGCGCAGGGTTACGACGGGGCGGCGCAGGAAGGGCGCCGTCTTCTCCGTCACCAGCACCTGCCCGCGCTGTGGCCGCACGGGCGCGGACAGGCCCACCATGGGTGCGAGGCGCGCATTGGCGATGCCCGCCGCCAGCACGACCTTCCCGGCCTCGACGGCGCCCCGCGGCGTCTCGATGCGGAAGCCGCCGGCCGAGAGCGGCGTGATGGCGGAAACCGGGCGCTCGGGCAGGTAGGCGCCGCCGCGCGCGGCGAAGGAGATGTGCAGCGCGCGGAACAGCTTCAGCGAGTTCACGTGCCCGTCCAGCGGGCAGAACAGGCCGCCCACCACCTCCGGCCCCAGGCCGGGGAATTCAGGCAGCAACGCGGCGCGGTCCAGCACCTCCCAGGGATAGGGGATCCAGCCCGGCTGGTTGTGCATCCGCAGCAGCGAGGCGCGCCGCTTCTCCAGCTCCTCCTCCGACAGGCACAGGCTGAAGCCGCCCTGGCGCTGGTGCGCCACGTCCACCCCCGTCTCGGCCCGCAGCCCCGCCGCGAAGGCGCCCCAGAGGTCGGAGGAGGCGCGGGTCCAGGCGCCGTAGCGCGCCATGCCCAGCCCCTTGGACTGCACCCAGACGAGGGCGAAGTTGCCGCGGCTGGCGCGGTGCGCCACGTCGCCCTCGTCCAGGATGCAGGTGGACAGACCGGCGCCCAGCAGGCCGCGCGCCACCGAGGCCCCCACCACCCCGCCGCCGATCACGGCCGCGTCGAAGCTTGAAATGCCACTCATCGGCGCAGCATCGCCGCCGGGCGCGCCGCCGTCCAATCCCATCTCGGCCTTCGCCCATGCGGAAACCTTATGGGCCGGCCAGCAGCGCCGCCACCGCCTCGTCGCAGAAGCCGATGAAGGCGCCCAGCACCGCGGGTGGCGGCGCGGCATCCGGGCGGACCAGGCGTATCTCGATGGCCACCTGCGCCTCCAGCGGCCGCGCCTCGCCGCCGCGCGCGGCATGCGCCTGCGCCGCCAGCAGGTCCACCACTCCCAGGCCCACCCCCTCCAGCACCAGGGCGGAGACGATGTGCGTCAGGTGGGTTTCCGCCCGGATGCGGCAGGACACGCCCTCGCGCGCCATCAAGGCCTCCAGCTGGGCGCCGATCGCCGATGCGCTTGGCGACAGCGCGACCATCGCCTCCCCCTCCAGGTCGCGCAGCGCCAGCGCAGCCCGCCGCGCCAGCCGATGCCCGGCCGGCAGCGCGACGGCGCATGGGATGGCGTAGCGCCGCTCGGTGGCCAGCGCCGGCGGCGACAGCGCGCCCTCCACCACGCCCAGGTCGCAGCCGCCGGTCTGCACCAGGCGCACGACCTCGGCCGAGGGCAGCGCCTGCAGCGCGACGACGGTGCCCGGATGCGCGTCGGCGAAGCGGCGGATGACGCGCGGCAGCAGGGCGGTGGCCGCGGCCGGCATGGCGGCGACGCGCAGCGTGCCGCGCCGCCCGTGCCGGATTTCGGCGGCGATGGCGGCGACGCGCTCGAAGCCGGCGAAGGCGCGCTGGAGCTCGTCGAAGAACAGGCGGCCTTCCGGGGTCGGCGCCAGCCGCCCCTTCACGCGCTCGAACAGGGCGAAGCCGATGTCGGCCTCCAGCTCGCGCAGCAGGCGGCTGAGCGCGGGCTGCGTGCGGCCCAGCACCGCGGCCGCGCGCGTCACGCTGCCGGTCAGCATGATGTGGCGGAAGGCCTGGAGGCCGCGCTGGCCCGGGGGGCGGGGCACCGGCCGCCCGCCTCAGTTCCCGGCCAGCCGCGCGGCGTCCAGCTCCACCTGGCGCACGTCGTAGCCGCGCAGCCCCTCCCACAGCCGCGGCAGGTCCTCGGCGAACAGGCCGCGGGTGACGCCGGCGGCGACGCGGGGGGCCGCGATGCTCATCGCGTTGATGGAGGCGCCGGCGGGGCCGAAGCTCATCGTCGTGCCGATGCCGAAGAGGTGGATGCGCCCGATCCACGGCGTCTCGCCCGGCACGCGCTCCACGAAGGCGGAATCGGGGGCGAGGTAGGGGAAGCGCGCCAGGCGCTCGTCGCGCTCCTCCTCCGGCGGCGCGAAGCGGTCGGCCCAGGTGGCGATGTTGCCGGCGCAGTTCGCCAGCTCGGGGCACAGCGCGGGGTCCATGCGCGTGCCGGTGCCGCAGATCAGGTAGTCCGCCGCGAAGGGGCCGCGCGGGGTGTCCACCACGGCGCGCCCGTCCAGCGCCCGCGCGCCGGTCCAGGGGCGGCCCGCATGCATGGTGAAGTTGGGCCAGCGGATCACGCGGTCGTAGTGGTCCTGCGCGAAGCCCTCGCGCAGGCCCAGCACGTGGCTCATGAAGCGCCAGCGCCATGGGTCGTCCATCTCGCCCATGTGGCGTAGGAAGCCGGCGAAGGTGAGCCAGCGGTAGGGCTGCACCACCATCGGCTCGGCGCGGCGGCAGAACAGGTGCACCTCCCTCGCGCCGTGTTCCAGCGCCACGGCGGCGTTGTCGAAGGCGCTGGCCCCGGCGCCCAGCACCGCCACCACCTTGCCGCGCAGCGCCTCGAAGGCGATCTCCTCGCTGGCATGGGCGCGCAGGGCGTCCGGCAGGGCGCGCACGAAGCCGGGCATCCACCAGCCGCCGATGCCCTGCTGCCCGGTGGCCAGCACGACGCGCCGGGCCAGCAGGTCGCCATCGTCCGTCGCCACCCGCAGGCAGGGCAGGCCGTCATCCGTCGCGTCGGGGGCGATGGCGCCGGCCGCCACGCCGTTGCGGACCGGGATGGCGGCCACGCGGCGGAACCAGCGCAGGTAGTCGTTCCACAGCTCCTTGGGGATCCAGCGCATCCGCTCCCAGTCGTCGCGCCCGAAGCTGGCCTCGTGCCACGCCTGGTAGGTCAGCGCGGGCAGGCGCAAATCCGGCCCCGTCTGGTCCTTCAGCGAGCGCAGCGCGCGCATGCGGGCGTAGGTGGTCCACGGCCCCTCGCGCCCCTCCGGCGCGCGGTCCACGACGAGGATGTTCTCCACCTTGTCGCGCCGCAGCGCGTGGGCGACGGCGAGGCCGCATTGCCCCGCGCTGATCACCAGGCAGTCCAGCACGGGTTGGCCGCGCGCGGTCTTGGCTTCCAGCCAGGGGGCACGGGGGTGGGCGGTCAGCGCCAGGTCGCGCGCCACGTCGGCTTCGAGCTCCAGCAGGGTCCTGGGGGCGGGCATGGGGCCTCTCGTCGGTCGCGCAGCGGTGCGGCGCAGGGTGCTGGGCGCCGCCGGGGCATGCAAGCGCCATCGCGGACCGCCCTTTCCCTG
>JALHNW010000263.1 GCA_022843345.1 Rubritepida sp.
GCGGCCGGCGCGCTGCAAGGCTCGGGCGAGCTGGAGGAGCTGCGCTTCTTCACCGCCGACGAGTTCGCCGCCGCGCCCCACGCCGCCATCACGCGGATGATCGTGGAGGAGTTCCTGCGCTGGCGCGACGATCCCGCGCGCCCGCTGGTCCGCATCATCGGGCGCGATTCACGCCTGCCGGAGAAGCCGCCACGCGCCTGACTCGCAGGCGGCCACGCCGTCCTCCTCCAGCATCAGCAGGTTCGCCAGCATGGAGCGCCCGGCGGCACGCACCAGCCGCGGGTCCAGCGGGCCATAGACCGGGCCGACCAGCGCCTCCAGCGGCGCGGGGCCGTGCTCGCGCAGCGCGTTGATGATGCGGCCCTCGCGCTTCTGCCGGTGCGCGGCCAGCGCGTCCAGGAAGGGCATCGGCTCGGGCAGGCGCGGGCCGTGGCCGGGGAGGTAGAGCCGGTCCGTCCCCTCGCGCAGCCGCAGCTTCCCCAAGCTCGCCATGTAGTCGCGCATGGAGCCGTCGGGCGGCGAGACGACGGAGGTGGACCAGGACATCACGTGGTCGGCGCTGAACAGGATGCCGGTGCCGTCGAGCGCGAAGCACAGGTGGTTGCCGCAATGGCCCGGCGTGAACAGCGCGGTGACGCGCCAGTCGCCGCCCTCCACGCCGTCGCCGTCGGCCAGGCGGATGTCGGGGATGAAGGCGTGGTCGCCGCCCTCCTGCCCCGCCTCGGGCGGGGTGGCGTGGGGGCCGTGGGCCAGGCTCGGCGCGCCGGTGATGCGCGCGAGCGCCGCCGCACCAGGCGAATGGTCGCGGTGGGTGTGCGAGACGAGGATGTGGGTGATGCGCTCGCCGCTCGTCGCGGCCAGGATGGCCTGGAGGTGGCGCGGGTCCTCCGGCCCCGGATCCAGCACCGCCACCGAGGCGCCGCCGCCGATGAGGTAGGTGTTGGTGCCGCGGAAGGTGAAGGCGGAGGGGTTGGGGCACAGCACGCGCCGCACGCCGGGCGCCACGCGCTCCACCTCGCCGGGGGCCAGGGCGTCGTCGCGCAGGAAGGGCACGTTCATCGCTGTCTGCTCCGCCGCATCTCGCGCTGCATGATGTACAGGCCGGCCGCCACGATCAACGCGGCGCCGACCAGCGTCCAGGCCGTGGGCACGTCGCCGAAGACCAGCATGCCGAGCACGACGGACCACAGGATGCCGCTGTAGGAGAAGGCGCCCAGCGCGGAGACCTGCGCGGATGCGTAGGCTTCGGTCAGCAGCACCTGCGCCACGCCGCCGATGGCGCCGATCGCCAGCAGCAGCAGCCAGCCTGCCCCCGAGGGCGCCACCCAGACGAAGGGCATGGCGATGCCGGTGAAACCCGTCATCAGCAGCGACTGCCACAGCACGATGGTCGAGGAGCTTTCGGTGGAGGAGAGCGAGCGCACCAGCAGCGTGGTGGAGGCGGAGAAGACGCCGTGCGCCACCGCCACCGCCATGCCGATCGCGGCCATCCCCGTCACCGTCCCGCCGAAGGCGCCCTTGCCGAGCGCGATCACCAGGATGCCGCAGAAGCCTAAGCCCACGGCGGCGAAGCGGTGGATGCCCACCTTCTCGCCCAGGAAGGGGATGGCCAGCAGCGTGACGAAGAGCGGCGTGGTGTAGGTCAGCGCCGTCTGCTCGGCCAGCGGCAGCACGGACAGCGCGAAGAAGGAGCAGGCCATGGCGCTGGTGCCCGTCATGGCGCGCAGGGCGTGCTGCGGCAGGCGGCGCGTGCGCAGCGTGGCGCCCTTGCCCGCGCGCAGCACCAGCAGCAGCACCACCGGCACCGCCAGCAGCGAGCGGAAGAACATGATCTGCAGGAAGTGCAGGTCGGCGCTCGCCAGCTTCACCGGCACGTTCATGATGGAGAACAGCGCGGTGGCCGCCAGCATGAGCAGCGCCCCGCGCCGGATGTCATGCCGCAGCGGCACGGGCTCGCTCCTCGGCGCGGCGCACCCGCTCGCGGTGCACGTTGTACAGGCCGGCGGCGATGACCACGGCGGCACCCCCCAGCGTGGTCCAGGCCGGCACCTCGCCGAACAGCGCGAAGCCCAGGCCCACGCCCAGCAGCAGCGGCGTGTATTCCAGCGGCGCCAGGGCGGCGATGTTCGCAAGCGCGAAGCCGCGCGCGAAGAGCAGGTGCGCCAGCGCGTTGGCCATGCCGAAGAACAGCAGCACCCCCACCAGCGCCAGCGAGGGGAAGAGGTCCGGCCCGTCCGCGTCGGGCCACAGGGACCGCACGTTGAACAGGGCGACGCCGAAGGGCAGGTGCATCAGCATCAGCCAGAAGGCGATGGCCTGCGGCGTGTCCGTGCTGGCCAGCGTGCGGGTCCAGATGCGCGACAGTGCCATGCCGCAGACCGCCACCAGCAGCAGCGCCGCCTCCCACCGCCACAGGTCGCCGCCGGGCTGGAGCATGAACAGCACCCCGCAGAAGCCCAGCACGCAGGAGGACCAGCGCCGCCACCCCACCCTCTCGCCCAGCATGGGGATGGCCAGCAACGTCATCAGCAGGGGCGAGGCGGCGGCGACCGCGTAGGAATCCGCCAGCCCGAAACCCGACATCCACACGTAGTACCAGATGACCGACACGCAGCAGTGCATCGCCGAGCGCCCGAGTAGCAGCCCCGGCCGCCGCGGCCACAGCCCGCGGAACCCCGCCATCGCCGCCACCGACAGCGCGCCGACGGCCCCGCGCCACAGCATGGCACCCGCCACGCCGATGAGCGGCAGCATGGCCTTCACCGCCGCATCCGCGCAGGTGATCACCGCGTAGCCCATGAAGGCGAAGAGCAGCCCGCGGACCGCCGCCTCGCCCGAGGTCGAGCGTTCAGGCAAACGCCGCGTCCGCGGCCATGCAGGTGGCCCCCGTGGCGTCGCGCGTCTCCGCCTTCGCGCCCTCGCCCTCGATGCGCGCCAGAACTGCCAGCGGGTTGCCGGCGAAGGCCGGGCGGGCGCCGCGGAAGGCGAAGCGCGCCAGCCGCCGGCCGGGTGCGGCGTCCAGCATCGCCTGCGCCATCAGCGTGCCCTGGAGCGGGCCATGCACCACCAGGCCGGGATAGCCTTCCTCGCCGGTCACGTAGGGCATGTCGTAATGAATGCGATGCCCGTTGCCGGTCAGCGCGGAGTAGCGGAACAGCATCAGCGCGTCGGGCACCACCACGCGCTCCAGCGTTGCCGGGAAGGGCGGCGCGGCGGCGGCGGGCTTCACCGCCGCACCCTCGGCGCCGCGGTAGACGATGTCGTGCTCCTCGCGCAGCACCGGGCCGCGGTCGTTGGACAGCTCGTGCTGCACGGTGACGAAGACCAGCCGGCCGGAGCCGCCGGACTTCTCCTTGACCGAGAGGATGGTGGAGCGCCGATGCACCCGGTCCTCCACCCGCAGGGCGTTGGCGGTGAATTCCAGCCGCCCGCCGGCCCACATGCGGCGCGGCAGGTCGTGCACCGGGGGCAGGAAGCCGCCGCGCCGGGGATGGCCGTCCGGGCCCACGCCATCGGGGCGGCGCCAGTCCTGGAACAGCATCCAGTGCCACAGGGGCGGGACGTCGCCCGTGGGAAGGTCGCGGTCCAACGTGGCGGCCAGGCCCCCGACCAGGCGGGGGTCCAGCCGGTCCTCCGCCGTCTCGGTCTTCCCGACGAACTCCTCGTGCGCCACGCGCCCCTCCCCCATCGCTGCGCCGGCATCCTCCCCCCGGCATGCCCGGGCGTCCAGGCCCGCCGCCACGACCCTGCCATGATGCGGCCTTGCCCCCGGCGCGATGACGGGCGAGACAGGCGCCGTGGACCCGCAGGAATACGCCCTGATGGACGCGGTCGAGGACCGCATGTGGTGGTACCGCGCGCTCCATGCGCGGGCCGCCGCGGCCTTGTGCGCCCTGCCGGCGGGCGCTTGCGTGCTGGATGCCGGCTGCGGCACCGGCGGCTTCCTGGCCCGGCTGCGCGAGGCGCGGCCCGACCTGTCGCTGCACGGCCT
>JALHNW010000264.1 GCA_022843345.1 Rubritepida sp.
GACGCGCTGCGCGGCATCCAGCGCAACTGGTCGCTGGTGCCCGGCCTGCACCACCGCCGCGCCGCTTTGATCGAGGCGCGGCTGCCCCCGGTGAAGGCCCGCCCGCTGGCCTTCCCCGAGGCGCCGCCCGCCTCGCACCTCGGCGGCTGGACGCTGCTGGATGCCGACACGCTGCTGGCCTCGCCCACCAAGTCCTCGCCCTTCCCTGGCGGCGCGCCGCGCTTCGTGGAGGACCGCGAGGGGCCGCCGTCGCGCGCCTACCTCAAGCTTTGGGAGGGGCTGACGCGCATCGGCCGCCACCCCGGCCCGGGCGAGCGCGTGCTGGATCTCGGCGCCTCGCCCGGCGGCTGGTCCTGGGCGCTGGCCCGGCTGGGCTGCGACGTGACGGCGGTGGACAAGGCCGACCTGGACCCGCGCGTCGCCTCCTTGCCGAACGTGACGCTGCGCCGCGACAGCGCCTTCGCCCTGCCGCCCGAGCCGGTGGACTGGCTGTTCAGCGACGTCATCTGCTACCCCGAGCGGCTGCTGAAGCTGGTGGAACGCTGGCTGCCGGTGGCGCGCAACATCCTGTGCTCGGTGAAGTTCCAGGGCGCCACGGACCACGACGTGGCCGCCCGCTTCGCCGCCATCCCCGGCGCGCGGCTGTTCCATTCGGCGCACAACAAGCATGAGTTGACCTTCACGCGCCTCGCGCCCTGAGCCACCCTCTCCGCAACAGGGGGAGGGAACGGCGATGCTGACGGTGCGCGAGGTCACGATCCGGGCGGTGAACGCCGCCATCGAGCCGCCGCTGCGCAACAGCCTGAACGTGATCCCCGTCGCGCCCCTGGTGATCGCCGAGATCCAGACGGAGCAGGGGCCGCGCGGCACCGCCTACGCCTTCGCCTATGCCCCGCAGGCGCTCGGCCCGCTGGCGGCGCTGGCGCGCAACCTCGGCGAGGGGCTGCGCGGGCGCGAGGTGGCGCCCCAGGCGCTGTGGGACGAGTGGCAGGACGGGTTGCGCCTGCTGGGCACCGAGGGCCTGGTGCAGATGGCGGTCAGCGTGCTGGACATGGCGCTGTGGGACGCCTTGGCGAAGGCGCAGGGACTGCCGCTGGTGCGGCTGCTGGGCGGCGCACCGGTGCCGGTGCCGGCCTATGGCTCGCTGCGCGGCTGGGGGCCGGCGATGCTGGCGGAGGAGGGCGGCCGCGCGGTGGCCGAGTGGGGCGTGCGGGCCGTGAAATGCAAGCTTGGCGCGCCAACCCTGGCCGCCGACCTGGAGACGGTGCGCGCCCTGCGCGGCGCCGTCGGCGCGGAAACGGAAATCTTCGTGGACTACAACCAGGGCCTGTCCCGCCCCGAGGCGCTGCGCCGCGGCCTGGCCTTGCAGGAGGAAGGCGTGCGCTGGCTTGAGGAGCCGCTGCCGGTGCAGGACGACCTCGGCCTGGCCGAGCTGTCCCGCCGCCTGGCCCTGCCCGTGCAGGGCGGCGAGAACTGGTGGGGGCCGGCCGCGATGCAGCGGAGCCTGGAGGCGGGCGCCGTGCGCCTGTGCATGCCCGACGTGATGAAGATGGGCGGCGTCACCGGCTTCCTGCGCGGCATGGCGGTCGCGGCCGCGCATCGCGTGCCGCTGTCGTCGCACATCTTCGTCGAGGCGTCGGCGCAGCTGCTGCCGCTGGCCCCCACGCGGCACTGGCTGGAGTGGCTGGACCTGGCCGGGGGCCTGCTGGCCGAACCGCTGCGCGTCGCCGGCGGCACCGTGACCCCGCCCGAACGGCCTGGCCTTGGCATCGAGTGGAACGAGGCCGCCCTGCGCCGCTTCGCCGCGGAGGCGTAAGTGGACAGCACCGGCGGGCTGCGCGAACATGCATGAAGGAAACGGGAGCCAGCACCATGCAACAGATCGTGATCGCCTCCATCGCCCGCACGCCCGTGGGCAGCTTCAGCGGCGCCTTCGCCGGCGTGCCGGCGCATGAGCTGGGCCGCACCGCCATCAACGCGGCGCTGGAGCGCGCGGGCGTGAAGCCGGAGGAAGTGGACGAGGTGATCCTCGGCCAGATCCTCACCGCCGGCGCGGGGCAGAACCCGGCCCGCCAGGCCGCCATGGCCGCCGGCATCCCGGCCGAGCGCACGGCCTTCGGCATCAACCAGCTCTGCGGCTCGGGCTTGCGCGCCGTGGCGCTGGCGGCCCAGCAGATCGCCACCGGGGACGCCACGATCGTGGTGGCCGGCGGGCAGGAAAGCATGACGGAGGCGCCCCACGCGGCCAAGCTGCGCGCCGGCCAGAAGATGGGCGGGCTGGAGCTGGTGGACACCATGCTCAGGGACGGGCTGTGGGACGCCTTCCACGGCTACCACATGGGCAACACGGCCGAGAACGTGGCGCAGAAGTTCCAGCTGACGCGCGCCGAGCAGGACGGCTTCGCCGCCGAGAGCCAGCGCAAGGCCGGCGAGGCGATGAAGGCCGGCCGCTTCAAGGAGGAGATCGCCCCCGTCACCATCAAGACCCGCAAGGGCGAGGTGGTGGTGAGCGAGGACGAGTACCCCAAGCCCGAGACCACCGCCGAGGTGCTGGCCAAGCTGCGCCCGGCCTTCAACAAGGAAGGCACGGTCACCGCCGGCAACGCCTCGGGCATCAACGACGGCGCCGCCGCCGCGGTGATCATGAGCGCCGACGAGGCGAAGCGCCGCGGCATCACGCCCATGGCGCGCATCGTCTCCTGGGCCACCGCGGGCGTGGACCCGGCGATCATGGGCACCGGCCCCATCCCGGCCAGCCGCAAGGCGCTGGAGAAGGCGGGCTGGAGCATCGGCGACCTCGACCTCATCGAGGCGAACGAGGCCTTCGCCGCACAGGCCTGCGCGGTGAACAAGGACATGGGCTGGGACACGGCGAAGGTGAACGTCAATGGCGGCGCCATCGCGCTCGGCCACCCCATCGGCGCCTCGGGCGCGCGGGTGCTGACGACCCTGCTGTACGAGATGCAGCGGCGGGATGCGAAGAAGGGGCTGGTGACGCTGTGCATCGGCGGCGGCATGGGCGTCGCGATGTGCGTCGAACGGGACTGATGCTGCCGACCTGGCGCTCCCTCCTCTACGTGCCGGTGCTGGAGGAGCGCTTCGTCGCCAAGGCCGCCGGGCGCGGGGCGGATGCCGTGATCCTCGACTGCGAGGACAGCATCGCCCCCGGCCGGAAGGAGGAGGCGCGCGCGGCACTGGCCGCGGCCGTCCCGCGCGCCCGCCCGGCCGGCGGGCACGCGTTGGTCCGCATCAACCGGCCCCTGCCCATGGCGGTGGCCGACATCGCCGCCGCCGTCGCCGCGGGCGCCGACGGGCTGGTGCTCACCAAGGTGATGGGCGCCGACCACGTCCGCCTGCTGGCGGAATGCGCGGCGCCTGGCATGCGGCTGGCGGCGCTGGTGGAGGAGGCGGCCGCCCTGCCCCACCTGCACGCCATCGCCACGGCGCACCCGGCGCTGGTGGCGCTGGGCGTGGGCGGCGAGGACTTGGCGACCGACCTGCACGCCGAGGCGACGGGCGACGCGCTGGACCTGCCCAAGCGCATGGGCGTGCTGGCAGCCCGCGCGGCCGGCATCCTGCCGCTGGGCTTCCTGGGCACGGTGGCCGGGCTGTCCGACCCCGATGGCTACCGCGCCACACTTCGACGCTCCCGCGCCCTGGGCTTCGGCTGCGCGACCTGCGTGCACCCGTCCCAGGTCGGCGTGATCAACGAGGAGTATGGCCCCCGCCCGGAGGAGCTTGACCGCGCCCGCCGCATGGTCGCCGCCTTCGACGCCGCGCTGGCGGAGGGCAAGGGGGCGGCGATGTTCGACGGCCAGATGATCGACCGCCCGATCGTCGAGCGGGCGAAGGCGATGCTGGCGCGGGCCTGACCGGTCACGCCGCCGCCGCGCGCAGCCGATCGAGGAACGGCGTGATGTCGGCGCCGGGCGCGAGCACCAGCACGCTGCGCCCGCCCTCGACCCGCGCCAGCCGC
>JALHNW010000265.1 GCA_022843345.1 Rubritepida sp.
GCCCAGCTCGTCCACCGTCGGCGTCGCCGGCAGCGCCTCGACGCGCGCGGCACCCGGCACGGCGAGGGCCGCGAGGCGCCCGGCCTCCACCTGCGGGCGGGCGGGGGCGACCACGCTCATCATGCAGTCCACCCGCCCGGCCATGGTCTCGGTCAGCCCCGGCGGCGAGCCGTTGAAGGGCACGTGCAGCATCTCGGTGCCGGTGCGGCGCTGGAACTCCAGCATCATGAGGTGCGACGAGGAGCCGACGCCCCAGGTGGCGTAGGAGAGCTGCCCCGGCCTGGCGCGCGCGGCGGCCACCAGCGCGGCGAGGTCGGGCGTGCGCGGGTGCGCCACCAGCACGAAGGCCGTCTCGGCCAGCATGGTGAGGTGGGCGAAGTCGGCGAAGGGGTCATAGCCCAGGTTGCGGAAGGCGAAGGGCGCCATGGTGAAGGACACGACGGTGCCCAGGAACAGGGTGAAGCCGTCCGGCCGGGCGCGGGCGACGTGGCGCGCGCCCAGCGTGGTGGTGGCGCCGGGCCGGTGCTCCATGATGAAGGTGCCGCCCAGCCGCTCCGACAGGCCCTGTACCAGGATGCGCCCCAGCACGTCGGTCGAGCCACCGGGCGAATAGGGCAGCACGACGGAAACGGGCTGCGAGCCGGGCCATCCCTGCGCCCGGGCAGGCAGGGCCAGCAGGGCGGGGGCGGCCAGCAGGGCGCGGCGCGGGGTCATGTCTCGGTTCCTCCCAGGGTTCGTTGGTGCCAGCCTGCCGCGGCCGCGGGGCTGGATTCAAGCGGCATCGCGCGATGCGGTAGCGACATACCGCATCATTTCGCCTTGACGGCGGACCGTCCGGCGGGCATACGCCGCGCAGCAATTCCTGCATCTCAAGGTCTTTTCATGCTCAGCACCCAGACCCGCTCGGTGAAGCCGGCGGAGGTCCAGAAGAACTGGTGGGTCATCGACGCCGAGGGCCTCGTGCTCGGACGTCTGGCCTCCCTGGTCGCCATGCGGCTCCGCGGCAAGCACAAGCCCAGCTTCACCCCCCACGTGGATTGCGGCGACCACGTCGTCATCCTCAACGCGGACAAGGTGCGGCTGACGGGCAACAAGCTCCAGCAGAGCGTCTTCTACTACCACACCGGCTACGCCGGCGGCATCAAGGGCCAGACCGCCCGCTCGCGCCTCGAGGGCCGCTTCCCGACCCGCGTGGTCGAGAAGGCGGTGGAGCGCATGATCACCCGCGGTCCGCTCGGCCGCCGCCAGATGAAGAACCTGCACGTCTATGCCGGCGTCGAGCATCCCCATGCCGGCCAGGCCCCGCAGGCGCTCGACGTCGCCGCGATGAACCGCAAGAACAAGGTGGGTTGAGACCATGAGCGAGCAGACCACCGCCACTTCGCTGGCCGACCTCAAGACCCTTGTTCAAGGCACCCCGGCCGCCGCGCCGGACGCCGTGCCGCTGCGCGAGGCCAAGCGCGACGCCCAGGGCCGCGCCTACGCCACCGGCTCGCGCAAGGAAAGCGTGGCCCGCGTGTGGGTGAAGCCGGGCAAGGGCACCATCACCATCAACGACAAGCCGCAGGGCAAGTACTTCGCGCGCCCCGTGCTGCGCATGCTGATCGCCCAGCCCTTCCTGGTGGCCGACCGCTACCAGCAGTTCGACGTGATCGCCACCGTCGCCGGCGGCGGCCTGTCGGGCCAGGCCGGCGCGGTGCGCCACGGCATCTCCCGCGCGCTGTGCAACTACGAGCCCGAGCTGCGCGGCATCCTGAAGAAGGCCGGCTTCCTGACGCGCGACCCGCGCGCGGTGGAGCGCAAGAAGTACGGCAAGATGAAGGCGCGACGTTCCTTCCAGTTCTCCAAGCGCTGACGCCGCGGAGCCGGGCGTCCGCGCCCGGTTCATGCGAGCCGAGACACCAGGGGCAGGTTCCGCGAGGGACCTGCCCTTTTTCGTTTTTCCCGCTACCGTGAGGCCATCATGTCCAAGATCCCCTCCATCTTCATCGACGGCGAGAGCGGCACCACCGGCCTGCAGATCCGCGCGCGCCTCGAACGCCACCCCGGCATCGCCATCCGCTCCATCGCCGAGGCGCAGCGCAAGGACCCCGCCGCCAAGCGCGCCTTGATGGAGGAGGTAGACGCCGTCGTGCTCTGCCTGCCCGATGCGGGTGCGAAGGAGGTCGCCGCCATGGCCGCCGCCATGGGCGACGCGGCGCCCCGGCTGCTCGACGCATCCACCGCGCATCGCGTGGACCCCGACTGGGTGTTCGGCTTCCCCGAGCTGACGCCAGGCCATGCGGAGAAGATCGCGGGCGCGAAACGCGTCGCCAATCCCGGCTGCTACCCCACCGGCGGCATCGCGCTGCTGCGCCCGCTGGTGGATGCCGGCATCATGCCCAAGGACTTCCCGGTCACGGTCAACGCCGTCTCCGGCTACACCGGCGGCGGCAAGGCGATGATCGCCGAGTTCGACGCCGGCACCGCCGGGCCCTTCTTCCTCTACGGGCTGGGGCTGGAGCACAAGCACGTCCCGGAATTGCAGCTGTATTCCGGCTTGTCGCGTCGGCCGCTCTTCGTCCCATCCGTAGGCAACTTCGCCCAGGGCATGCTCGTCTCCGTCCCGCTGCACCTGGATGCGCTGCACGGCGCGCCGGGCCCGGCCGACCTGGAGGCCGTGCTGCGCGACCGCTACGCCGGGTCCGGCTGGGTGAAGGTGGTGCCCGCCGACGCGGCGGAGCGCCTGGGGCCGGCGGAGCTCAACGGCTCCAACTGGCTGGAGCTGCGGGTCTACGGCAGCGCCGCCCACCGCCAGGCGGTGCTGGTGGCCAAGCTGGACAACCTGGGCAAGGGCGCCTCGGGTGCCGCGGTGCAGAACCTGGGGCTGATGCTGGGGGTGGACGTGCGGGACGCGCTGCCGCTCGCCGCGTGAGCCTTTTCCCTTTCGAGGGCCGGATGCCCACCGTCCATCCCGCCGCCTGGGTCGCCCCCACGGCGGCGGTGATCGGCGACGTGGAGATCGGCGAGGGCGCGTCGGTCTGGTACGGCTGCGTGCTGCGCGGGGACACGAACCACATCCGCGTCGGCGCCCGCTCGAACATCCAGGACGGCACCATCGTGCACGTGAACCGGCTGCGGGAGCCCGCGATCATCGGCGCCGACGTCACGGTGGGCCACGCCGCCATCATCCACGCCTGCACGCTGGAGGACGGCGCCTTCGTCGGCATGGGCGCCACGGTGCTGGACGGCGCGGTGGTGGGGCAGGGGGCGATGCTGGGTGCCGGCTCCGTGCTGCCGCCGGGCAAGCGCATCCCGCCCGGCGAGCTGTGGGTGGGCAACCCCGCCCGCTTCGTGCGCGCCCTCTCGCCCGAGGCGCGCGCGGCGCTGGCCGCGACCGGCGGGCATTATGTGGAGCTGGCGGCGCGCCACCGCGCGTCGCTGGCCTGACTGATGCGTTAGGATGGGGCCATGCGCATGCTCCTCCTGCTCCCGCTCCTGCTGCTCGGTTGCGCGCGGCCGCTGCCGCCCTCCGCCACGCTGCCGCCCGTGTTCAACACGGCGGCCGATCCGCTGCGCTCCTCCATCCTGCTCGCCGCCTACACGCTGAACCAGCCGGGGCAGGCCACCCCCGCCGCGCGGCTGCGCGGCCACGCCCTGCTGGAATGGATGGCGGCCGACTTCCCCTGGAACCCGCGCTGGGGCGAGTTCACGCCCGTGCTGGGACAGCAGTTCCTCCAGGCGCGGGCGGAGCAGCGGGCCGCCCTGGGCATGGCCGCCGGCGCCACGTCCCAGGCGGCGCTCGACGCGCTGCTGGCCGCCTCGCGCGCCGTCGATACCGGCGCGGCGATCCCGGTGCCGCCAGCCATCTTTCCGGACCGTGACAGGTTCCTTGCCGCGATTGTCACCCCGCCGGCCTTGCCAGCCTCGGCCGCCGCGGCCAGCTTGGCGGAGGCCGAACTGCGCCGCATCGACACCGCCGGCCGCTTCAGC
>JALHNW010000266.1 GCA_022843345.1 Rubritepida sp.
TTGACCCACTGCCCGCCGCGGATCACGCCGACGGAGAAGGTGCAGGCCTCCGTCGTCATCTCCTCGATCGCCACCACCTGGCGGGCCATCTCGCGGATCGCGCTGCGGCCGTCGGCCAGCCGTGCGCCGGCGTGGGAGGGCTTGCCGGTGGTCCGCAGGTTGAAGCGGGCGATGGCGTAGCGGCCGGACACCACGCCGCCATCGGGCCGGGCGGGTTCCGGCACCAGCACGGCGGCGTGGCGCGCGGCCTCGGCCTCGATCAGGTCGCGGGTGCTGGGGCTGCCCACCTCCTCGTCGCTGGTGAGCAGGACCGTGACGGGGCGCGAGGTGGCGATGCCCGCGCGGAGGAGCTGGCCGATCGCCTCGATGGCGAGATACGTGCCGCCCTTCATGTCCTGGATGCCCGGGCCGTAGGCCAGCGCGCCCTCGCGCCGGAAGGGCAGGCCGTGCGCCAGGGTGCCGACGGGGTGCACCGTGTCCAGGTGGGCCAGGACCAGGATGCCCTTCTCCGTCGATTCGTGCGGGAAGCGGGCGCGCACGCAGTCGCCGAAGCCCATGCGGCCGGGGATGGTCTCGACGGCCGCACCCATCAGGGCCAGGTGGCGGGCGGCGAGCGCCATCATGCGGTTCACCGCGGCCCTGTCGTGCGTCGGGCTTTCGCACTCCACCCAGGCGCGCAGCCCTTCCAGCATCGCGTCGCTGTCGAAGGGGAGGTCGAGCTTGGCGTCCATGGTCATTCCCTGTCCAATGGGGAAATCATGAAGCTCCTTCTCGCCAACGCCAACACCACCGCCGCCATCACCGCGCTCTGCGCCGAAGCCGCGCGCGCCGCCGCCGCGCCGGGCACGGAGGTCATCCCCGCCACGCCGCGCTTCGGCCCCGCCGTGATCGCCACGCGGGCGGAGAACATCATCGCCGGCCACGCCCTGCTGTCCCTGGTGGCCGAGCATGCGGGCCAGGTGGACGCCGTGGTGCTGGCGGTGAGCCACGACACGGCGCTGGAAGCCGCGCGCCAGCTCATGCCCTGCCCCGTGGTGGGGATGACGGAAGCCGCCTGCCTGCTGGCCTGCACCCAGGGCGCGCGCTTCGGCCTGGTGACCTTCGGCGGGGTGGAGACCTACCGCGAGCGCATCGCCCAGCACGGGCTGGCGGGGCGCTGCGCCTCGCTGGTGGGGGTGGACGCCACGCCGCAGGAGGCGGTGAGGGACCGCGCGGCGGTGGAGGCCAAGGTGCTGCGCGGCATCACCCACGCCGCGACGGAGGGCGCGGACAGCGTGATCCTGGGCGGCGCGGCGCTGGCCGGCATGGCCGCGCGGCTCCAGGACGCCAGCCCCGTGCCGCTGCTGGACGGCATCGCCTGCGCCGTGACGCTGGCCGAGTCGCTGGTGCGGCTGCGCCTGCCCAAGCCGCGCCTGGGCTCCTTCGCCGCGCCGCAGGGGCGGGAATCGGTGGGGTTGGACGCGCCGCTGGCCGCCATGCTGCGCGGATTCACTTGATCGAAACGGCGCACGTGGCCAAGTAGCGTCATAATGGTCGAGCTCAAACCCTCCCGGCGCCGCAAGGCCGTCGGCTTCGCCTCCATGGCGCTCGGCCCCGTGGGGCTGGTGCTGCCGGTGCTGCCGGGCTTCCTGTTCGTGGCGCTGGGCGTCTTCGTGCTGCGGGACCAGTATGTCTGGGCCTATAGAGGCGTGGGGGCGATCCGCACCCGCTGGCCGCAGATCATCCCGGCCATCGAGGCGCGGGAGGAAAAGGCGATGGCCTGGGCGGACCGGCAGGTGGTCCGCGCGAAGGGCTGGGTCAGCCGGGCTTGAACCGCCCGCCGCCATCCATGTCCAGCACCGTGCCCGCCAGGTAGGAGGCGCGGCCCGAGCAGCCCCAGGCCACGGCGTCGGCGATCTCGCGCGGCTCGATGGGGCGGCCGAAGGGCAGGCCGTGCAGCATCTCGGGCCAGCGGCCGGCGTCGCCCAGCGCCTGTTCGGCGCGGAAGCGGGCCTGGTGTTCCATGCGTTCGGTGCGCGTCACCGCCGGGTTGATGCCCCAGACGCGCACGCCATCCGCCTGCGCCTCCGCCCCCACCGCCGAGGTGAAGGCGATCAGCGCGGCGTTGCCCGCGGTGCCGGCGATGTAGCCGCTTTTCCAGGCGCGCCCGGCCATGCCGATGACGTTGCAGATCACGCCCGCCTTGCGCGCGCGCATCCCAGCCAGGAACAGCTGCGTGAGGTGGAAGTAGCCCCACAGCTTGAGGTTCCACGCCTCCTGCCACGCCGCCATGGTGATGTCGGCGATGCCGCCCGAGGGGATGGCGCCGGCGTTGTTCACCAGGATGTCGGCCTGCGGCGCGGCGGCATGCAGCGCCTCGCGCGCCTCGGGGCGCGAGAGGTCGAGCGGCAATGCCTCAACGCGCACCTGGTGGGCGGCGCGGATGGCGGCGGCCGCCGCCGCCGGCGCGCGGGCGGCCAGCACCAGGTCGCAGCCCTCGGCGGCCAGCGTTTCGGCGATGGCGCGGCCGATGCCCTTGGACGCGCCGGTGACGATTGCGAGGCGGCCGCGCAGGCCGAGTTCCATCAGTGGCGCTCCATGGCGGCGCGCAGCTCCGGCGCGGCTTGGGCGCGCACGCCCTCCTGGTCCTGGGCGCTGCGGTTCTGCGACAGCTTGCGCTTGCCGGTGAGCCTTTCCACCGTCAGCACCACGCCGGCGATGCCCTTGAGCTGCGCCTGGATGAAGGGCTCCGGCGCGTCGCCCACCGCCCAGGCATCCGCGCGCGAGCGCTCATGGTGGTCGGTCAGCTCGGCCACGATGGCGCGCAGGCGGTCGGGGTCGTCCACGATCTCCACAGGGCCTTCGGCGTGGACCGCCTCGTAGTTCCAGGTGGGGACGACCTTGCCGTGCTCGCGCTTGGAGGCGTAGGCGGAGGGGGAGACGTAGCCCTCGGCGCCGCTGAACACGGCGATGGCGCGGGCGGCGGCGCGCAGCGCGGCGAGCTGCGGGTTGGCGCGGGCCAGATGGCCCACCACGACGCGCCCGTCCGTCAGCAGCGGCAAGTGGGACAGGCTCGGCACGCCATCGGGGCCGTGGCAGGCCAGGATGGCGAGGCGGGGCGCGCGCATGATGGGCAGCAGCAGCGCCAGGTCGTCCTCGCGGAAGGCGGGGGGCGTGTACATCACAAGGCCGCCATCGGCTGGCCCGTTTCGCGCCGCAGCGGGAAGCGGCCCCAGCCGCGCTCGTATTGCGGTGGGATGGCGAAATCGGCCTGGGCGCCGAGTTCCTGGGCGGCGCGCAGCGGCCAGTGCGGCTCGCGCAGCAGGGCGCGGGCCAGCAGCACCATGTCGGCCTGGCCATCGGCCAGCGCGGCCTCGGCCTGCCGCGGCTCGGTGATCATGCCCACCGCCATCACCGGGATGCCGGCGCCGCGGCGCACCGCCTCGGCGCCCGGCAGCTGGTAGCCGGGGCCGACGGGGATCTGCTGGCGCGCGTCCAGGCCGCCGCTGGTGATGTCGGCGAAGTCGGCATCGCCTTTCAGGCGGCGGGCGAGCTCCACCGTCTCCTCCGTGGTCCAGCCGCCTTCCACCCAGTCGGTGTGGGACAGGCGGATGCCGAGCGCGACATCGGCGGGCAGGGCGGCGCGCAGCCGGCCCATCGCCTCGCGCACGATGCGGGTGCGGCCGTCGAAGCCGCCGCCCCAGGAATCGTTCCGCTGGTTGGACAGCGGCGACAGGAATTGGTGCAGCAGGTAGCCATGGGCGGCGTGCAGCTCCACCAGCCGGTAGCCGGCCTTGGCCGCGCGTTCGCCAGCCGCGACGGTGGCGGCCAGCACGTCCTCGATCCCCGCCCCGTCCAGCGCCTGGGGGGTGGCATAGCCCTGGAAGGCAGCCGCGCTCGGCGCCTCGGCGTCCCAGCCCGGCACGGCGGGCCCGGTGTCCCAGGCCGGCAGGCGCGAGCCCTTGCGGCCGCTATGCGCCAGCT
>JALHNW010000267.1 GCA_022843345.1 Rubritepida sp.
CACGTCGTCCCGCTCCACCGTGGCGCCGCACCAGATCCGCAGGCCGGGCGGCGCGTCGCGGTAATGCGCGACGTCCAGCGCCACGCCCTCCGCGTCCAGCCAGGCCGCCATGCGCCTGGCCACCGCCGCGCCGTCGGCCGCCGCGCCGTCGCGGAAGCGCAGGCACACGCTGGTCGGGCTGCGCTCGGCGGCGCGTTCGGCCAGGAAGCAGGCCCAGCCTGACCGCGCCTCCCATTCCGCCAGCACGGCCAGGTTCGATTCGGCGCGCTGGACAAGCGCCGGCAGCCCGCCCACGCCCTCGGCCCAGCGCAGCCCGTCCAGCGCGTCCTCCACGCAGAGCATGGAGGGGGTGTTGATCGTGTCCCCCTCCCACACGCCCTTGGGCAGCCGGAACACCTTGGGCAGCGGCCATGCGGGGCGGTGCGACGCCAGCCGTTCCTGCGCGCGGGGCGACAGCGCCAGCATGCCGTGCGCCGCCTCGCCCCCCAGCGCCTTCTGCCAGGACCAGGTCACGACATCGAGGCGCGACCAGTCCATCTCCATCGCGAAGGCCGCCGAGGTCGCGTCGCAGATCGCCAGTCCCTCCCGGTCCTCCGCAATCCAGGCGGCATCGGCCAGCCGCACGCCGCTGGTGGTGCCGTTCCAGACGAACACCACGTCGCGCGCCCAGTCCACCGCGCCGAGGTCGGGCAGGCGGCCGTAATCCGCCGACAGCACCCGCACGTCGGGCAGGCGCAAATGGTCCCGCGCATCCTTCGCCCACTCATGCGAAAAACTTTCCCAGGCCAGCACGTCCACGCCGCGGGGGCCCAGCAGGTTCCACATGGCCATCTCGATGGCCCCCGTGTCGCTGCCCGGCACGATGCCCACCACCCAGCCCTGCGGGATGCCCAGCACCGATTTCGACCGTTCGATCACCTCGCGCAGCCGCGCCTTCGCAGGTGCCGCGCGGTGCGAGCGCCCGAGCATCGCCGTGTCCAGCGCGGCCAGCGACCAACCGGGCCGCTTCGCGCAGGGGCCGGAGGAGAAACGGGGATTGGCGGGCTTCCTCATCGGGCATGGCTTAGGGCGCAACACCCTTTCCCTCAATCCCGCGGCGTCGCAGCATGCGTGCCGATGGATGCCCTGGACCAGTTCTGCCGCGCGATCCCCAAGGTGGAGCTGCACGTCCACCTGCTGGGCGCCACCCTGCCCGCCACCTTTGCCGAATGGGCCGCGCGCGCCGGCATGCCGCCGGCCGAGGCCGAGGCCCTCTACAGCCGCGACGCCAAGCCGAAGGGCGTGCTGCACATCCTGCGCGCGCTGGAGGGTCGCCTGCTGAAGCGCCCCACCGACCTGCACCGCATCGCCTACGAGCACCTCCAGGCCGCGGCTGCGGAAAACGTCCGCCACAGCGAGATCTTCTGGAACCCCACCGGCACCGCGCACCTCTTCCCCTACGCCGCGGGGGCGGACGCCATCCTGGCCGGCTTCGCCGACGCCGCGACCGATCTCGGCGTCTCGGCCCTGCTGATCCCGGCCATTGACCGCGAGGACACGCCGGAGGCCGCCGCGCAGCTGGTGGAATGGATGGCAGCCCACCGCCGCGACGCCATCGTCGGCCTGGGCATCGACTACCGCGAGACGGACCGCCCGCCCGAGCTGTTCTGGCGCGCCTGGCGGGCGGCGCGGGCGGCGGGGTTCCGCCTGACCTGCCATGCCGGCGAGTTCGGCTGCCACCCCCGCAACATTTCCACCGCGCTGGACCTGGTGGGCGTGGACCGGCTGGACCACGCCTACACCGCCGTGGAGGATCCCGCCCTGCTGGAACAACTGCGCGATTCGGGCATCGTGGTCACGGTCGTCCCCACCAACAGCTACTACCTCCGCACCCTGCCGCCGGACCGCTGGGCGCTGGACCACCCGATCCGCGCCATGGCCGCCGCCGGCCTCGCCATCCACCCCAACACGGACGACCCGCCGATGCACCGCATCACGCCGGGCGGCTGCTGGGCGCTCCTGGCGCGCGAACTGGGCTTCGGCCGCGACGCCCTGCGCGGCTTCACCCTCAACGGCATCCGCGGCGCCTTCCTGGAGGATGCCGCGAAGCGCCACCTCGCCACCGCCTTCGCCGCCGAATTCGACGCGCTGGAGTTCCCTGCCGCATGATCGCCCGCCGCACCCTGCCCGCCCTGCTGCTCGCCGCCCCCGCGCTGGCCCAGGGCGCCTGGCCCACCCGGCCCGTCACGCTCGTCGTGCCCTTCGCCGCCGGGGGCAACGTGGACACGGTGGCCCGCCTCGCCGCCACCGAGCTTGCGCGCGGCCTGGGCCAGCCCGTGGTGGTGGAGAACGCGCCGGGTGCCGGCGGCACCATCGGCACGGAGCGCGCGCTGCGCGCCACGCCCGACGGGCACACCCTGCTGCTGGGCGTCGAATCGCCGCTGGCGATCGCGCCCTTCGTCTCGCCCGGCACGGTGCGCTACGACCCGCAGGCCGATGCGGTGGCGGTGGGCATGCTCGCCTCCCTGCCCCTGGTGCTGCTGGCGCGGCCCGACCTGCCGGCGCGCACGCTGCCCGAATTCGTGGACCTCGCGCGGCGGCAGGTGGACGGGCTGACCTACGGCACCTCCGGCACCGGCACCTCGCTGCATCTGTGGGGCGAGATGCTGGCGCGCCGCGCCGCCCTGCGGCTGGAGCACGTGCCCTACCGCATCTCCGCGCAGATCCCGCCCGACCTCATCGCCGGGCGGCTCGACCTCGCCGTGCTGACGCTGACCAGCGCGCTGCCCCTGCTGCGCGACCGCGGGGTGCGGGCGCTGGCCGTCTCCTCGCTGGCGCCGCACCCGGCCCTGCCGGGCGTGCCGCCGCTGGCCAGCCTGCCTGCCTTCGCGGGGCTGGAGGTGCTGGCCTGGCAGGCGGTGCTGGCCCCCGCCCGCACCCCGCCCGCAGTGCTGGACCGGCTGGCGACGGAGGTGGACCTCATGCTGGCCGACGAGGCCTTCCGCCGCCGGCTGGAGGCGGTGGGCATGACCCCTTGGCGCCTGCCGCCCGAGGGCGTGGCCGCGCTGATCCGCGCCGACGCCGCCCGCTACGCCGAGGTGGTGCGCGCTGCGGGGATCAGGGCCGAGTGACATTGACTGGTTGTCAGGTTTCTTTACGGCATGGCGCGTGATCGACGAAAGGTTGCATGGTCGCCGAAAAATTTTTCGCCCACGCCATTGATTCGACACCGGAATTTTTTGTCCCGGAATTTGTGATGATGTTGGCACGCGTATTGCATCGGGCGTCTTTGTCCCGGCACGAGCCGGACCCGCCCCGCCACACCGGACGGGCGCGGCATTCCGGAGAGGAATTCCCACGATGCTCAAGACCCTCCTTCTCGCCGGCGCCGCCCTCGGCGTCGCCTTGGTGCCGGCCCAGGCCGCGCTGAACGTGGTCGAGGCACCCACCGGCTTCTTCGCCCCCGGCGCGGCCGCCACCTTCGACTCCCCCTACTACCGCGGCAACGGCGAAGGGTGGGGCTGGACGCACGGCGTGCTCGGCCTGCCGACCACCTCCGCCACGCTGCAGATCAGCGCCTTCGACGTGGACGCGCCCAGCGAGCAGGATCTGATCGAGGTCTTCGACGCCGCGACCACCACCTGGATCAGCCTCGGCCTGCTGGCCGGCGCCAACAACGTCTACGCCTTCACCGACTTCGCCCTGCCGAACGCGGTGTGGGACGATATCACCACCGGCCTGCAGGTCCGCATGACCATTGACCTGGGCAATGACGGCTGGTTCGTCACCCTCGCCAAGTCGGCGCTGTGCACGGATGCCGTCTGCACGCTGAACCCGAACCCGGGGCCGACCGGCGTGCCCGTCCCGGCGTCCTTCGCCCTGTTCGGCCTCGGCCTGCTGGGCCTGGGCGTCGCCTCGCGCAAGCGGGCCTGAAGCGCCGGCGGCGCCCCGGCCGGGCGCCGCCACCCCCGCCGC
>JALHNW010000268.1 GCA_022843345.1 Rubritepida sp.
CGGCCTGTCCGACGGCACGGTGACGGAGGTGCTGGAGGGCGCCATCGCCCCGGGCGCGCGGCTGGTGGTGGGCAGCGAGCGCGCGGGCGGCGCGCCCGCGCGGCCGCAGCAGCGGAACCTGTTCTAGCCATGCACCCCTTGATTGAGACGCGCGGCCTGTCCCGCCACTTCCCTTCCGGCGACGGCGTGGTGAAGGCGCTGGACGGCGTGGACGTCACCATCCACCCGGGCGAGTTCGTCGCCGCCATGGGCCCCTCGGGCAGCGGCAAGAGCACCTTCCTCAACCTCGTCGGCTGCCTGGACCAGCCGACGCAGGGCACCTACCGCCTGGCGGGCGAGGAGGTGGGCAGCCTTTCGCCCGAGCGGCTGGCCGAGGTGCGGGGCGAGCGCATCGGCTTCGTGTTCCAGTCCTTCCACCTGCTCCCGCGCGAGGACGCGCTTGCCAACGTGATGATGCCCATGATGTATCGCGGCATCCCGCCCCGCCTGCGGCGCGAGCGCGCGGAGATGGCGCTGGAGCGCGTGGGCCTGCGCGAGCGGATGCGCCACACGCCCTCCCAGCTCTCGGGCGGGCAGCAGCAGCGCGTGGCCATTGCCCGCGCCCTGGTCTGCGGCCCGGAGCTGATCCTGGCCGACGAGCCGACGGGCGCGCTGGACAGCCGCACGGGGCTGGAGATCATGGCGCTGTTCCAGGCGCTGAACCGCGCCGGCGTGTCCATCCTGTGCGTGACGCACGACGCCGACGTGGCGGCCTTCGCCGGGCGCACCCTGCGCTTCCGCGACGGCCGCCTGGTGGATGACGACCGCCACCTGCCGGTGGACGCGGCGGCCATGGCCGGGGTGCCCTTCGCATGAACGTGATCGCCCGCCCCACCGCCACGCCCCTGCCCCCGCTGCCGGAAGACCGCCGCGCCGGGCTGTCGCTGGCCGAGGCCGGAGGGGCGGCGCTGGGCGCGCTGGCGGCCAACAAGCTGCGCGCCGCGCTCACCGCGCTGGGCATCTTCATCGGCGTCGCCGCGGTGATCGTGACCGTCGCGGTCGGCGCCGGCGCGCGCCAGCAGGTGCTGAGCCAGATCCAGTCGCTGGGCGCCAACCTGCTGCTGGTCTGGGGCGCCAATGTCCGGCTGGGCGGCGTCTCGCTGGGTGCCGGCATGCGCCCGAACATGAGCTGGGACGACGCCCAGGCCATCCCGCGCGAGATACCGGCGGTGGAGGCGGCCGCCGGCGTCACCCGCCAGCAGCTCCAGGTCGTCTACGGCAACCAGAACTGGGCCACCTGGGTCAACGGCACCGATCCCGCCTGGTTCACCGCGCATGAATGGACGGTGAGCGAGGGACGCTTCTTCACGGAGGAGGAGGCGTCGTCCGGCCGCAAGGTCACCCTGCTGGGCGCGACGGTGGCCGAAAGCCTGTTCGGCGAGGAGAACCCGGTGGGGCGCGAGGTCCGCATCCGCTCCACCCCCTTCGAGGTGATCGGCGTGCTGGGCCGCAAGGGCCAAAACCCCATGGGCCAGGACCAGGACGACGTGGTGGTGATGCCCTACTGGACCGCGCGCCGCTCCGTCATGGGCGCCCCGCGCGCCTTCGCCCGCAGTGTCGGCTCCATCAGCGTGAAGGTGGCCGAGGGCGAGAACATGGCGGCGGTGGAGGAGGAGCTGCGCGCCTTCTTTCGCCAGCGCCACCGGGTCGCCGCCAACGAATCCGACACGGTGAGCATCCGCAACCTCAGCGAGATCGCCGCCACGCGCGACGCATCGGCGCGCACGCTGTCCCTGCTGCTGGCCGCGGTGGCCGCCGTCTCCCTGCTGGTGGGCGGCATCGGCGTGATGAACATCATGCTGGTGAGCGTGACCGAGCGCACGCGCGAGATCGGGCTGCGCCTGGCCGTGGGGGCGCGGCGGGCCGACATCCTGCGCCAGTTCCTGCTGGAGGCGGTGCTGCTGGCATTGCTCGGCGGCGCGGCGGGCGTGGCGGTGGGCGTTGGGCTGGCCTACGCGCTGGGCAGCTTCGGCGGCTGGCCGGTGCTGGTGCAGTGGGACGCGGTGGCGCTGGCGGTCGCGGTCTCGGCCGTCACCGGGTTGTTCTTCGGCTACTGGCCGGCGCGCCGCGCCGCCTCGCTCGACCCGATCCAGGCGTTGCGGCACGAGTAGTCCCGCGCCACCATGGGGGCAACGACCACCGAGGGGGAAGCGCCGCCATGGCCCGCAAGATCATCATCACCTGCGCCGTCACGGGGGCGATCCACACGCCGTCGATGTCGCCGCACCTGCCCATCACGCCGCAGCAGATCGCCCAGGCCTCCATCGAGGCGGCGGAGGCGGGGGCCGCCATCATCCACCTGCACGCGCGCGACCCCGAGACGGGCGAGCCCTCCCCCGACCCCGCGCTGTTCCAGGCGTTCCTGCCGGTCATCAAGCAGTCCACCGACGCGGTGCTGAACATCACCACCGGCGGGGGCATGAACATGACGGTGGATGACCGCCTGGCCGCGCCCCTGATGGCGAAGCCCGAGATGGCCTCGCTGAACATGGGCAGCATGAACTTCAACATCTCCGGCGCCGCGGCGCGGGTGAAGGAGTGGAAGTTCCCCTGGGAGAAGGAATACCTGGAGCGGACGGTGAACCACATCTTCCGCAACACCTTCCAGGACATCGAGCAGATCGTGGAGCGGCTGGGCAAGGCGCACGGCACGCGTTTCGAGTTCGAGTGCTACGACGTGGGCCACCTCTACAACCTCGCCCACATGCTGGACCGCGGCGTGGTCGAGGGGCCGCTCTTCGTGCAGACCATCTTCGGCATCCTGGGCGGCATCGGCGCGGAGACGCGCAACCTCATGTTCATGAAGGAAACCGCCGACCGCCTGTTTGGCGACCAGATGGTGTGGTCCGTGCTGGCCGCGGGCCGCCACCAGATGCCCTTCACCACCATGGCCGGCATCATGGGCGGCAACGTGCGCGTGGGGCTGGAGGACAGCCTTTGGATCGGCCCCGGCCAGGCCGCCACCTCCAACGCGCAGCAGGTGGCGAAGATCCGCCGCATCCTGGAAGATTTGGGCCACGAGATCGCCACGCCCGCCGAGGCGCGCGCCATGCTGCGGCTGAAGGGCGGGGACCTGGTTGGCTTCTGACCCCGCCATCCTGAAGGAGCAGGCGGACTACTACGCCGCGCGCCTGGCCGAGCATGGGCCGACGCCGCGCGGCGTGGACTGGAACGGCGCCGAATCCCAGGCGCTGCGCCACCGCCAGTTCCTGCGCCTGCTGGACGACCCCACGGGCAGCGTGCTGGACCTGGGCTGCGGCCACGGCGATTTCTTTGCCTATCTGCGCGCCCACGGGCACGAAGGCGCATTCACTGGCTGGGACTTGGCCCCGGCCATGATCGCCGCCGCCCGCGCGGCGCACCCAGCCGCGTCCTGGCACGTGGGCGCCGAGCCGGACGGGGCCTGCGACTACGCCGTGGCGTCGGGCGTGCTGAACGTGAAGGGCGCGCGGCCTGACGCCGAATGGGCCGCGCACGTGGATGCCGTGCTGGGGGTGCTGGCACGCAGCGGCCGCCGCGGCTTCGGCTTCAACATGCTGTCCCTATGGTCGGACGCGGGGAAGCGCCGGCCGGACCTGTTCTATGCCGACCCGCCGGCGGTGCTGGCGCAGTGCCGCGCCCGCTTCGGCCGGCATGTCGCCCTGCTGGCGGATTACGGGCTCTGGGAATTCACCGTGCTGGTGCGGCACGGGTAGGGCAGGCGCGAAAAGGGCCGGGCCACCCTGCGGCGGCCCGGCCCCGTTCCGTCGCGACGGCTGCGCTACGCGGCGCGCAGCGCGCCGGGTATGCCCTGAATCGCCTGGTCCACCAGCGCGGCGTCCGCGTCGGCGGTGTGCTGCGTGCTGATCACCTCGCGCGCCGCGGCGGCGGCGATGGCGGCGGCGGCGTTGCGCACCTCGGCCA
>JALHNW010000269.1 GCA_022843345.1 Rubritepida sp.
CGCCGCTGGTTCCCGTGCTGGCGGGCTGCGCGCCGCCGGCGCTGCCGGTGCCGGTGCTGGCCAGCACGCCGCCGGCCGCCTCCGTGCCCGGGGGCACTGGCTGCGCGCCGGCCACGGTGATGCCGCCCAGCAGGAGCAGGGCGGCGAGGGGGAGGGTGGTTGCGTTGCTCATGCGCCCTCAACGCGCGGCGCATGAAAAAGGGGCGCCCGGTTTCCCGGGCGCCCCCTCATGCGGCCGAGCGGGGCCGTTACTGCGCCGGCTTGTAGCTGGCCGAGGAGGCCGAGCCGTCCGCGTTCTCCGCGAACAGGTCGCGGTCCTTGGTCTCGGGCACGAAGAAGGTGCCGATCACCACGGTCGCGAGCGCGATGACGATCGGGTACCACAGGCCGAAATACACGTCGCCGGTCTGCGCGATCATCGCGAAGGCGGTGGCCGGCATCAGCCCGCCGAACCAGCCATTGCCGATGTGGTAGGGCAGCGACATGGAGGTGTAGCGGATGCGCGTGGGGAACAGCTCCACCAGCGCGGCGGCGATCGGCCCGTACACCATCGTCACGTAGATGACGAGGATGGTGAGGATGCCGATCAGCACCGCCGGCTGCTCGCGGAAGATGTCGAACGGGCTGCTCATCTTCACGACGGACGGGTTGTTCGCCGCCGGGTAGCCCGCGGCGGTGATCGCGGCGCCCAGCTCACGCGTGAACTGCGTGACCTGCGCGGTCTGCTCCGCCGGCGTGCCGGTGAGCCGCAGCTCGAGCGGCGCGTTGGAGGCGATCGCGACACCCGCGCCCTGGCGGCCCGGCACGTTCTCGACCCGGTAGTTGACCGAGAGCCGCGCGAGCGCCGCCTTGGTCACGTCGCAGGGCTGGGTGAACTTCGCCGTGCCGGTCGGGTTGAACTGGAAGGAGCAGGTGCTCTGGTCCACCAGCACGCGCACCGGGATGTTGCTGTGCGCGGCCGACAGGGCGGGGTTCGCCTCGTAGCTCATCAGCTTGAACAGCGGGAAGTAGGTGAGCGCGGCGATCAGGCAGCCGCCGAGGATGATCGGCTTGCGGCCGATCTTGTCCGACAGCCAGCCGAACAGCACGAAGCCGCCCGAACCCAGCACCAGCGACCAGGCGATGAGCATGTTGGTGGTGAAGCCGTCCACCTTGAGCACGGAGCCCAGGAAGAACAGCGCGTAGAACTGCCCGGTGTACCAGACCACCGCCTGGCCCATGACGAGGCCCAGCAGCGCGAACAGCGCGATCTTGGCGTTCTTCCACTGGCCGAACGCCTCGCCCAGCGGCGCCTTGGAGCCCTTGCCCTCTTCCTTCATCTTCTTGAAGGCCGGGCTCTCGTTCATCTGGCTGCGGATGTAGACCGAGATGGCGAGCAGGAAGACCGAGAGCAGGAAGGGCACGCGCCAGCCCCAGTCGATGAACGCCGCCTCGCCCACGATGGAGCGCACGGACAGGATCACCAGCAGCGACAGGAACAGCCCCGCGGTGGCCGTGATCTGGATGAAGGAGGTGTAGAAGCCGCGCCGCCCGTTGGGCGCGTGCTCGGCCACGTAGGTGGCCGCACCGCCGTACTCGCCGCCCAGCGCCAGGCCCTGGAGGCAGCGCAGGATGATGAGGATGATGGCGGACGCGATGCCCCAGCTCTCGGAGCCGGGCAGGATGCCGACCAGGAAGGTCGAGGCGCCCATGATCACGATGGTGACGAGGAAGGTGTACTTGCGCCCCACCAGGTCGCCCAGGCGGCCGAACACCAGGGCGCCGAAGGGCCGCACCAGGAAGCCGGCCGCGAAGGCCAGCAGCGCGAAGATGTTGCGCGTCGTCTCGTCGAACATGGAGAAGAACTTCAGCCCGATGATCGCGGCCAGCGACCCGTACAGGTAGAAGTCGTACCACTCGAACACCGTGCCCAGGGAGGAGGCGACGATCACCTTCCTCTCCTCGGCGGTCATCGGCCCTGCGGCCCGTGCATTTGCCATTTCCTGCCCCTTCTTGTCCCGGGAAACCCGGCGTTTCCCGCCCTGCGCCCGTGTCGAATCAGGGCTGCGTCCGGTGCGGCATTGTCCCCGGTTGCCCATGCAACGATCAACTTAAGGCCAGATGGCCATTTTTTCATGTGAACCGTCGCGGGCGTCATAGGAGGTTTGAATGCAGCGCAGCATGGCCACGGCATCAGGCCGTGATCGGCCCGGCAAGGAGCGTCCGTGCCGTGCAACGAATGACATCCCGGTCATCCGCCCGGCACCGAAACCGGCTGAAGATGACATGACCATGTCAGGAAGTCGGAAATAAATGGCGCGATCATGGCCATCCGGAGGCAGGAACCCTGCGCGCTTCCGTCCTCGCGAGCAAGAATGAATCCCGCTGGATACCGATGCCTGCTGGACCGGCGCGCCCCGGCTGCTACCCTGCCCGCCAAAGGAAACGCCATGCACATCCGCCCCCTCCCGGCGCCCGCCGGCGCCGATGCCGTGCCCGACAGCACCGGCCTCAACCTCTGGCGCGCCGACCCCGCCCTGCGCGCGCTTGCCGCCCACCACCTCCCGCCCGACCTGCTGGCCCACCTGGAACCGCATCTCGACCGCCTCGGCGCCCTGGCCGGCGGCCCGCTCGACGCGCTGGCCGCGGAGGCGGACCGCAACCCGCCCGTGCTCGAGCCCCGCACCCGCCGGGGCGAGGACCGCCAGCGCGTCGCCAAGCACCCCAGCTACCGCGAGATGGAGCGCCTGGCCTTCTCCGACTATGGCCTGGCCGCGCTGTCCCACCGCGGCGGCGTGCTCGGCTGGCCCGCGCCGATGCCGCCGGGGGCGAAGTACCTGCTCACCATGCTGTTCGTGCAGGCGGAGTTCGGCCTGTGCTGCCCCGTCTCCATGACCGACAGCCTCACCCGCACGCTCCGCAGGTTCGGCGATCCGGCGCTGGTCGCGCGCTACCTCCCCGCGCTCACCAGCCAGGACATGGACGCGCTCTCCCAGGGCGCGATGTTCATGACCGAGCAGGGCGCGGGGAGCGACGTCGCCAGCACCGCCGTCACGGCGGAGGAGAACGGGGACGGCACCTGGGCGCTGCACGGCGACAAGTGGTTCTGCTCCAACCCCGACGCCGCGCTGGCCATGGTGCTGGCCCGCCGCGCGGGCGCCGGGCCGGGGCTGAAGGCGGTGTCCCTGTTCCTGCTGCCGCGCACCCTGCCGGACGGCGCGCCCAACGCGCACCGCATCGTGCGGCTGAAGGACAAGCTCGGCACCCGCTCCATGGCCTCCGGGGAGATCTCCCTGAACGGCGCCACCGCCTTCCTGGTCGGCGAGGCCGGCGCCGGCTTCCGCCAGATGGCCGACATGGTGAACAACTCGCGCCTGTCCAACGGCGTGCGAGCCGCCGGCTTGATGCGCCGCGCGGTCACCGAGGCGCTGTTCATCGCCCATCGCCGCGTCGCCTTCGGCCAGCGCATCGTCCAGATGCCGCTGATGCGCCGCCAGCTCCTCAAGATGCTGCTGCCGATGGAGCAGGCGCGCAGCATGGTCTTCCTCACGGCCGACGCGCTCCATCGCTCCGACGCCGGCGAGCAGGGCGCCTACGCCCTGCTCCGCATCCTCACGCCCCTGCTGAAGTTCCGCGCCTGCCGCGACGCCCGCCGCGTGACCGGCGACGCCATGGAGGTGCGCGGCGGCTGCGGCTACATCGAGGAGTTCCCCGACGCCCGCCTGCTGCGCGACGCCCACCTGGGTTCGATCTGGGAGGGCACCTCCAACATCGTGGCCCTCGACGTGGGCCGCGCCATCGCGCGCGAGGGCTCGCTGCCCGCGCTGGAGGCGCGCATCCGCGCCCTGTGCGGCAACGCCTTCCCCGAGGCGCTGGCGCTGTGGCCCCAGGTCGCCGCCCTGGCCCTGCGCGCGCAGGAGGACCCGGCGCTGGCCCGCCAATCCGCC
>JALHNW010000270.1 GCA_022843345.1 Rubritepida sp.
GCTGGGGCCGAACGCGGCCACGCTGGCATCCCTGCTGGGGTCGAAGGAGCAGTTGTTCGCCATCTCCGTCGTCGTGCTCTCGGCCAAGCTGGCCAAGGCCGACGGGCCGGTGGTGCGCGAGGAGATAGACGCCTTCAAGCGCCTGTTCCGCATCCCGCCCGCCAACATGAAGGACGTGGCCCAGCTCTTCGACGAGGCGCGCGAGACCTCGGACGGCTACGAGCCCTTCGCCGACAAGCTGGGCGAGGCCTTCGCCGACAACCGCGCGATGCTGGAGGACGTGCTGAGCGCCCTGTTCCAGATCGCCCGCGCCGACGGCCCGCTGACGAAGGGGGAGGTGCGCTTCCTCCAGCGGGTGCAGACCGGCTTCGGCCTCCAGTCCCGCGAATGGGAGCGGGCGCGCGACGGCGAGCGCCGCCCGGACTCCACCGGGCTGGACGCCTATGCCGTGCTGGGCCTGCCGGCGGACGCGACGGATGAGCAGGTCCGCGCCGGCTGGCGCAAGCTGATGCGCGAGAACCACCCCGACACCCTCGCCGCCCGCGGCGTGCCCCCCGAATTCGTGAAGCGCGCCACCGACAAGGTCGCGGAGATCAACGCGGCCTGGGACCGCATCAAGCGGGAGCGGAAGCTGTGACGACCGCCGCGGCGGCCCCAGGCCGCGTGAATTGCCTCGCCGGCCAAGCCCGGCGAGGGGACCGCATCAAGCGGGAGCGGAAGCTGTGAACCTTCCCCTCCTGGGCGGGATGCGCCTCGTCGAGGCCCCCTCCCCCAACCACGACCCGCGGCCCGAGAGCGCGGTGGTGGACACCCTCATCCTCCACTACACCGGCATGCGGTCCGGCCCCGCCGCGCTGGACCGCCTGCGCGACCCCGCGGCCACCGTCTCCGCCCACTATCTGGTGGAGGAGGATGGCCAGGTCTTCCGCCTGGTGCCCGAGTCGCGCCGCGCCCGCCATGCCGGCGCCTCGCACTGGCGGGGCAGGGAGGCGCTGAACGCCACCTCCATCGGCATCGAGGTGGTGAACCCGGGCCATGACTGGGGCTACCGCCACTTCCCCGCCCTGCAGATGGCCGCCGTGGCCGACCTCTGCCTGGAGATCCTGGGCCGCTACCCCGCCATCAGGCCGCGCGACGTGCTGGCGCACAGCGATGTGGCGCCCGACCGCAAGCAGGACCCGGGCGAGCTGTTCGACTGGGAAGGCCTAGCGAAGCTGGGCATCGGCCTGTGGCCCGATGACGGCCCGGCGGAGGGCGACCCCGCGGAATTGCTGGGCCGAATCGGCTACCGCACGGACCTGCCGCTGCCCGTGCTGGTGTCCGCCTTCCAGCGGCACTGGCGGCCGGAGCGGGTGGACGGCGTGGCCGACCCCGGCACGATCCGCCGGATGACCGGGCTACTGGGAGCGATCGGCGAGGCTTGACCCCGGGGCAGGGCCGGCGCATCACCCGCCGCGGTGCCGGGGGGCTGGGCGGCCGCTGGCCCTGCGAGCGATCGCGGGGCTGGAGGAAAGTCCGGGCTCCACGGGAAGACGGTGCCGGCCAATGGCCGGCGGGGCCCGCGAGGGCTTCAGGGAAAGTGCCACAGAAAACAGACCGCCCGGCCGCCGCGAGGCCGCCGGGCAAGGGCGAAACGGTGGGGTAAGAGCCCACCGCGCTTCCAGCAATGGCGGCGGCACGGCAAACCCCACCGGGAGCAAGGCCGAATAGGGAGGGCCGCGCCAGCGATGGCGCAGGGGTTTCCCGCCCCGCCCTCCGGGTTGGCCGCGCGAAGCCTGCGGCGACGCAGGCTCCAGAGGAATGGTCGCCCAGGCCCCGCAAGGGGCTGGACAGAACCCGGCTTACAGGCCCTCCGGCACCGCTTCCATGCCTCCATGACACAATTGGAGGTTGTGGCGCCGCCGCTTCATGCAATTCGTTCTTTGTTCCCTGTCGCCAGGAAGCCACAGGGGAGTCGCGCCCTGCACTTCACCTTTGCTCACAACTTCAGCGATTTCGCGTAAGCTTCTGATGTGTCTTGATTTGTGCCCTGATCCTTCCCAACGGGCGTATCCATTATCCCTTGCAGTCCCATCCGCACCCATCTACAACCACGTCAGCCCGGTTTGAACCACATCTCGCTCGGGGGGGCGGGCGGTTCGGCAGGGCTGGTCGGGCGAGCCGGCGAGGTCGGGGGGCCTCGTCGGCCGCTGCTCCCCTCCCCTTCAGGATGGTGCGCAGACCGGTCGAGCCCCCGTGGATGAGGCTGGCAGCGGGGGGCGTCCGGACAAGCGATGACCCAATTCCGGGGCAGGTTCACCAACAAGCTGGATGCCAAGGCGCGGGTTTCCGTGCCGGCCCCGTTCCGCGCGCGCCTCGGCGGCGAGGGCCTGGTGCTGCGCCGCTCCCCGCGCCTGCCCTGCATCGAGGCCTGGCCCGCCTCCGCCTTCGAGGCCGTCGCCACCCCCCTGTCCCCGCTGGACGAGCCTTCGCCCGAGGATGACGCCCTGGCCTACGCCCTGTTCGCCGACGTGGTGGACATCACCCCCGACCCCGAGGGCCGCATGGTCCTCCCCCGGGAGCTGATGGAGCATGCCGGCCTGGACGGCGCCGTGACCTTCCTGGGCAAGATCAACCGCTTCGAGCTCTGGGCCCCCGAGGCCGCCGAGGCGCAGATCGCCGCCGCGCGCGACATGCTGGCCGCCCGCGCCAAGGGGACGGCATGACCCACATCCCCGTCCTGCTCGACGAGGTGCTGGCCCACCTGGCCCCCCGGGCGGGCGACACCATCCTGGACGGCACCTTCGGCGGCGGCGGCTATGCCCAGGCGATCCTGGAGGCCGCGCCCTGCACCCTGTGGGCCATGGACCGCGACCCGGACGCCATCAGGCGCGGCGCGGCCCTGGCCGCCCGCTTCCCCGGCCGGCTGCACCTGCTGCACGCCCGCTTCGGCGCGATGGCCGAGGCGCTGGCCGAACGGGGCGTGACGCGGCTGGACGGCGTGGTGCTGGACCTCGGCGTCTCCTCCTTCCAGCTGGACGAGGCCGAGCGCGGCTTCTCGCTCCGCTTCGATGGCCCGCTGGACATGCGGATGGACCGCGCCGGCCCCTCGGCCGCCGACCTGGTGAACACGCTGCCCGAGCGCGAGCTGGCCGACCTGTTGTGGCAGCTGGGCGAGGAGCGCCATTCGCGCCGCATCGCCCGCGCGGTCCTCGCCGCCCGCGCCGAGGCGCCGATCACCACCACGCTGCGCCTCGCCGAGCTCATCCGCGCCGCCGTCCCGCGCGATCCTTCGGGGATGCACCCGGCCACGCGCTCCTTCCAGGCGCTGCGGATCCGCGTGAATGACGAGCTGGGAGAGGTTTCCCGGGCATTGGAATCCGCATTGGCCCTGATGGCGCCAGGCGGGCGCTGCGTCATCGTGTCCTTCCACTCGCTCGAGGACAGACTGGTGAAGCGTGCCTTCCTGGAGGCGGCGGGCCGCAGCCCCCGCGCCTCCCGCCACGACCCCGGATCGCTCATGGCGGGCGAGGCGCCACCCTCGCCCTTCCGGCTGCTGACGCAGCGCTCCATCCGCCCCACGCCGGCCGAGGCGGCGCGCAACCCGCGCGCGCGCTCGGCCCACCTCCGTGCCCTCCAGCGCATCCCCGAAGGCGCCGCCGCATGATCCATCCCCTCACCACCGTCACCTTCGCCGCCTTCCTCGGCGCGGGGTTCTACGTCTTCCAGACGAAGGAGGAGGTGGGGCGGCTGGACCGCGAGCTGCGCGACATCCGCCGCAGCACGGAGGCCGAGCTGGGCCGCACCCAGATCCTGGGCGCCGAATGGGCCCGGCTGAACGACCAGGAGCGCCTGCGCGCCATGGCGTCCAACCACCTGCGCCACATGCAGCCCATGGAGCCCGCCCAGTTCCAGCGGCTGGAGGACGCGCA
>JALHNW010000271.1 GCA_022843345.1 Rubritepida sp.
CAGCGAATCCATGCCCTTCAGCGCGTGGCTTTCCACCGGCACGCCCAGCACGGGCAGCGGCGTCATGCTCGCCGCCATGCCGGGCAGGTGGGCCGCGCCCCCGGCGCCGGCGATGATGACCTTGAGGCCGCGGCCGCGCGCGCCATCGGCGTAGTCGAACAGCCGCCGGGGCGTGCGGTGGGCGGAAACGACCTGCGTCTCGTGCGCCACGTCGAGCGCCGCGAGCGTCTCGGCGGCATGGCGCATCGTCTCCCAGTCGGAGCGGCTGCCCATGATGATGCCGACGAGGGGCTGGGCGGCCGATTCACCGCTGCGGGCTGCGCCCTCCGCGGATCGGACGCCGATGAGGGGGGAAGCGCTCACGCGATGATGTCCGGCACCAGCCGGCCTTCCAGCCAGGAGATCTCGTCCTTCAGCTTCAGCTTGCGCTTCTTGAGGCGCTGGATCTGCAGGGCGTCGGCCGGGCTGTCGGCCAGGCGCGCGATGACGGTGTCGAGGTCCCGGTGCTCGCTCCGCAATTCATGCAGGCGGCGCAAGAGGGATTCGCGGTCTTCCAGCATGGTCCGTGCAGCCACCCCAGCGCGGGAACCCGTCCTTCGCGCCGCCCGGCCGGCCGAAGGAAAAAGTTCACTTTCGTCGTGCGACAGGGATAGCATGGGTATCCCGGTTGCAACAGCCACGGTGCCTGCACCACATGAACCATGCCCAAGCCTGCTTGCAGCCGGCCGGTTCAGGACGATGGAGGACATAGCCGCATGATGCACGCCCCGCGAATCCGCAGCCTCGAGACCCGTCACCAGGACCTGGAAACCCGGATCATGGCCGAAGGGCAGCGACCCAGGCCGGATTCCACCGTGCTCGCCAAGCTGAAGCGCGAGAAGCTGGCGCTGAAGGAGGAGCTGGAGCGGCTCCGCCTGTCCCGCACGCATTGACCAAGGAAAGCGGCGGCGGGGTCAGTCCTCCGCCGTCGCCTGCTCCTCGGGGAGGGGCTTGCCCTCGGCCGTCATGCGCGCGCGGGCGACGGCGACGGCGGCGTTCAGCGCGCTCTGCGTGCAAAGGCCCAGGATCACGGGGTCGCGCGGCTTGATGTTGGCGCTGTTCAGGTGCGTCTTGTCACGCACCTTGACGATGGTGTCCTTGGTGGTGCCGAGCAGCTTGCCGATCTCCGTCACCGTCAGCTCGGGGTGGTTGCGCAGCAGCCACAGGATGCCGTCCGGCTTGTCCTGGCGCTTGGAGACGGGGGTGTAGCGCGCGCCCTTGCCGCGGTTCTTGTTCGGCGGGATGGCGCCGGCGGCCAGGTGCAGCCGGGCGTTCGGGTCGGCCTCGGCGCGGGCGATGTCCTCGCGGCTGACCTGGCCGTTCTGCACGGGGTCGTAGCCGATGATGCCCTGGGCCACCTCGCCATCCGCGATCGCCTGCACCTCGAGGGGGTGCATCTGCACGAAGTCGGCGATCTGCTCGAAGGAAAGGGAGGTCTTCTCGATCAGCCACACGGCGGTTGCCTTGGGCATCAGGGGCTGGGCCATGGGTGTCTCTATGTCAAAATGGTCGAACGGGATCGCGCCGAATGGGCGCGCACGCCCGGCTTGGCTTGCCCTATACTGGCACGGTGCCAGGGGGCCAAGCCCCAACGCCCGGAGGAGCCCGATGTTCGAGGATGCGCCGCGGCCCAAGCCGCCCGAGGAATTCATCCCCGCCAAGCTGGATGGCTGGAGCGCGGAGGCGCTGCGCGACTACATGGCCGCCCTGCGCGAGGAAATCGCGCGCGCCGAGGCGGCGCTGGAGGCGCGCGAGGCGCAGAAGCGCGCGGCCGACTCCTTCTTCAAGACGGGCTGACGCCGTCCAGGCACGGCACCACGCCCCGAGGGTGCGGCCGCACGGCGGCCGCCGGCCCCCTTCAGCGGGGCCGAAGCCAAGCGGCCGGATGGCCGCGCCCGGCGTAGCGGCCCGCTTCGCGGGCCGCGATGAGGGCACAAAAAAAGGAGGCGGCCCAAGGGCCACCTCCCATGTCCAACGCGCCCTGCGTCAGGCCGCCTGCCGGGTCAGCGCCGGCTGGGGCGCCGCCTGGGCGATCTCGATGCGCCGGGGTTTCAGCGCCTCGGGCACCTCGCGCTTCAGCGAGACGTGCAGCAGGCCGTTCTCCATGCGCGCGCCTTCCACCATTAGGTGGTCGGCCAGCACGAAGCGGCGCTCGAAGGCGCGGCCGGCGATGCCGCGGTGCAGGAACTTGCGCTCCTCGCCCTCGGGCTGCGAGGGCAGCTTGCCGGTGACGGTCAGCGTGTCGTCCTTGGCCACCACCTCGATGTCCTCCGGCGCGAAGCCGGCGACGGCGAGGGTGAGGGCGTAGCGGTCCTCGCCCGTGACCTCGATGTTGTAGGGCGGGTAGGCCTGGGCCTCGCCCGAGACGCGGGCGGCGGCGTCGAGTCGGCGCGCGAAGCGATCGAAGCCGATGGCGGTGCGGAACAGGGGGGAGAAATCAATCGCGTTCACGAGGAACCTCCTTCATGCGGAGCAAGGTTCGGAACAGCGAGACGACCGTATCAGGACCCCCCGGCTGGGCGGGACCCCGGACCTCTCGCGCCGCGGCCCACGAGGGCGCCGCGACGAAGAGGGAATTGGGAAGCGCGCGACCCCCGTTCAAGGGGGCGCCCCGCTCAGCCCTTCTTGAGGCCGATGCCGGCGAACTTCTTGTTGAACTTCGCCACCTGGCCGCCCGTGTCGATGATGCGCTGCACGCCGGTCCAGGCCGGGTGGGACTTGGGGTCGATGTCCAGGCGCAGCGTGTCGCCCGGCTTGCCGCCCGTGGTGCGCGTCGTGAAGGTGGTGCCGTCCGTCATGATGACGGTGAGGTCGTGGTAGGCGGGGTGGGTGTCGGGCTTCATGGCGGGGCTTTCGGGATGCGGCAGGCCGCGATGGCGGCCCGGCCGTGAAGCGCGCCGCTTAGACCCATCCGCCCCGCAGGGCAAGGCGCGGCTTGCCCGCGGGGCGCGCATGGCATAACCGCCTGGGGCATGACGACCCTCCCCGACCGCCTGTCCAACGACCCCGACAGCCCCTTCCACGACGCCGAGCTGCTGAAGCGCGGCATCGGCATCCGCTTCCGCGGCGAGGAGCGCACGAACGTGGAGGAATACTGCGTCAGCGAGGGCTGGGTGCGCGTGGGCCTGGGCAACAAGGTGGACCGCCGCGGCAAGCCGCTGACGATGAAGCTTTCCGGCCCGGTGGAGCCCTACCTGCGCGATCTCCCGGCGGACTGACGCCTTCGCGCTTGCGCGGCCGCGGCCGCGTGGCGCATCCTTCCCATGCGCGAGCTGGGGCGCCGCTTTCCGGAAGGGGAAGGGGATGCTCGAACTCGTCTGCGACCAGGGCTACGGCGCCAATGGCGTGCCGGTGGACCGCACGCCCTACCGCAACCACGGCCGGCCTTCCGCCACGGCAACGGCGCCCGGGCCGGGCGGCGGGGCGGCCATCGCCTTCATCCAGTCAGGCAGCGCGGTGGCGCTGGGCCAGGGCGGGCCGGCGCGGCCCTTCTCGCCCCTCGGCGCGCTGCGGATCGAGGCGACCATCCGCGTGGACGACGCCCAGGCCGCCGCCTACGGCGTGGTGGTGGATGGCGGCTCGGCCTTTCGCCTCGCCCTGGACCATGGGGCGCCGACGATCGCCGTGCTGCGGGGCGGCGGGCTGGAGCAGTTGCGCGCCGATGGGAATTCCTCGCCCGACGGCCGGCTGCACCGGCTGCCGCTGGGCCGCTGGGTGGAGCTGGTGGCCGAGCATGACGGCGCCGCCAACCTGCGCCTGTTCATGGACGGCGCATTGGTGGCGGCGAAGCTGACCGCGCCCGGCGGGGTGGACCGCGTGGGCGCGCAGGGCGTGACCATCGGCAACGCGGTGGGCGGCGGCCAGCCGCTGG
>JALHNW010000272.1 GCA_022843345.1 Rubritepida sp.
CGGCAATGCGGCGAGCGGCCCCAGCAGCCCCACCGCCACCAGCGCCCCGCCCGCGCCGAACAGCCAGGCCGCGCCCAGCATGAAGGCCGGCGCCACCGCCGAGCCCAGGTAGCCCGCGAAGGTGTGCAGGGAGAAGGCGCGCCCCACGTGCCGCTCGCCCATGGACGCGCCCAGGATGGCGTAGTCCGCCGGGTGGTAGACGGCGTTGGCCAGCCCGGCCAGCACGGCGGCCGCCAGCAGCCCGCCATAGCTGCCCATGAGGCCCGCCACCACGAAGCCCAGCCCGCCGAGGAACAGCCCGCCCACCAGCGCCCGGCGCGGCCCGAAGCGGTCCACCCAGAAGCCCATCGGCGCCTGGGTCAGCGCGCTGACGACGTTGAACAGCGTCAGCACCAGGCCGAGCTCGACGAAGGATACGCCGAAGGAATCGCGCAGCAGCGGGAACAGCGGCGGCAGCGCCAGGATGTGGACGTGGGACACGAAATGCGCGCCTGACACGCTGGCCAGGATGCGCCGCTCCTCGCGCGCGAAGCTCATGGACGGTTCCTCGGGTCTTCCCGCCAGCATGGCAGCGCGGCGGCGGCGGGGCCAGCCGCGCTCAATGCGCCTCCGCCCAGTTGCGCCCGTGGCCGATCTCCACCAGCAGCGGCACGCGCAGGCTCGCCACGCCCTCCATCACGCCCTTCAGCAGCGCGCCGGTGGCCTCCACCTCCGCCTCCGGCACCTCCAGCACCAGCTCGTCATGCACCTGCAGCAGCAGGCGCGCGCCCAGCCCGGCGTCGCGCAGCGCGCGCGGCACGCGGACCATGGCGCGCTTGATCACCTCCGCCGCGCCGCCCTGGAAGGGGGCGTTGATCGCCTGCCGCTCGGCCCCCGCACGGAAGGCGGGGTTCTTGTCGTCGATGTTGCGGATCCACAGGCGGCGCCCGAAGGGGGAGAGGACGTACTTGTTCTGGCGCGCCTCCTCCTTGATGCGCTCCATCGCCGCCAGGATGCCGGGGTAGCGGGCGAAGTAGGCGTCGATCACGCCCTTCGCCTCGCCGGTCGGGATGCCCAGGCGGCCGGCCAGCCCGAAGGCGGACATGCCGTAGATGATGCCGAAGTTCAGCGTCTTGGCCCGCCGCCGCGCCTCCTTGTCCACGCCCTCCAGCGGCATGCCGAAGATGTCGGCCGCGGTGCGCGCGTGGATGTCCTGGCCGGCGTTGAACGCCTCCACCAGCGAGGGCACCTCGGCCAGGTGCGCCAGCAGCCGCAGCTCGATCTGCGAGTAGTCGGCCGCCAGCAGCACGTGGCCCTCCTCCGCGATGAAGGCGCGCCTCAATCGGGCGCCCTCCTCCGTGCGGATGGGGATGTTCTGCAGGTTGGGCTCCGTGCTGCTCAGCCGCCCGGTGCTGGTGATGGCCATGGAGAAGTCGGTGTGCACCCGCCCATCCTCCGCGATCTGCGCCGTCAGCCCCTCGACGTAGGTGGATTTCAGCTTGGCGAGCTGGCGCCACTCCATCACCGCGCGCGGCAGGGCGTGGCCCTGCGCGGCCAGGTCCTCCAGCACCGCGGCGTCGGTGGAATAGGCGCCCGTGGCCTTGGACTTGCGGCCGCCCTTCAGCCCCATCTCCTCGAACAGGATCTCGCCGAGCTGCTTGGGCGAGCCGATGGAGAAGGGCCGCCCCGCCAACTCATGCGTGCGCGCCTCGATCACCACCAGCCGCTCGCTGAAATCGGCGCCGATGCGGTCCAGCTCGGCGCGGTCCACCTTGATGCCGGCCTGCTCCATCGCCATCAGCACGGGCACCATGCGGCGCTCGATGCGCTCGTAGGTGGCCAGCGCCTTCTCGGGCAGCAGGCGGGGCTTGAGCATCCGCCACAGGCGGAGCGTGACGTCGGCATCCTCGGCCGCGTAGGCCACCGCCTGCTCCAGCGGCACCTGCGCGAAGGGGATGCGCGCGCGCCCCGTGCCGGTGACGGAGTTGTAGGTGAGGCAGGTGTGGCCCAGGTGGTGCAGCGCCAGCTCGTCCATGCCGTGCCCGTTGCGCCCGGCGTCGAGCGCGTAGGAGACGAGCATCACGTCGTCGAAGGGCGCGATCCGCAGCGCGCCGTTCCGCGCCTGCGCCAGCACCTCCATGTCGTACTTCGCGTTCAGCAGCAGCTTGAGGACCGAGGGGTCCTCCAGCACCGGGCGGAGCGCGGCCACCGCGTCGTCATACGGGATCTGGCGCGGCGGCTCGGGCGCGGCCTCGCCCAGCACGCCCTGCGGGGCGCCGCCCGCCGGTTCATGGCGCAGCGGCACGTAGCCGGCCTCGCCCGGCGCCACCGCCAGGCAGATGCCGATGACGCGCGCGTTCAGCGCATCCAGGCTGTCCGTCTCCGTGTCCACCGCCAGCACGCCGGTCTCGCGCGCGCGCAGCACCAGCTGGTTCAGCGCGTCCAGGTCCTGGATGGCGCGGTAGGGGCCGAAGGGCAGCGCGGCCATGTCCTCGGGCGGCGCGGCGGGCGCGGGCGCGGCCGGTGCGGAACGCCGGAAATCCTGCTTGCCCTCCGCCGCCGCCCCCAGCCCCGTGCGGCCGAGGATGGAGCGAAAATTGTTCTCCTCCAGGAAGGCGCGCAGCCGGGCGGGCTCGGGCCCGCGCGTCACCAGCGTCTCCACCGGGGCGGGCAGCGGGGCGTGCTGGTCCAGCGTCACCAGCTTCAGCGAGATGCGGGCGTTCTCGGCATTGGCCAGCAGCGTCTCGCGCCGCTTGGGCTGCCTGATCTCGCCCGCGCGGCTCAGCAGCGTCTCCAGGTCGCCGTACTCGGCCAGCAACTGGGCCGCGGTCTTCACGCCGATGCCGGGCACGCCGGGCACGTTGTCCGTCGCGTCGCCGGCCAGGGCCTGCACCTGCGCCACCATGGCGGGCGCCACGCCGAACTTCTCCAGCACCTCCTTCTCGCCGATTTCGGAGCGCTTGATGGGGTCGAGCATCACCACGCCGGGGCGGATGAGCTGCATCAGGTCCTTGTCGCTGCTCACGATCGTCACGCGCCCGCCCTGGGCGGTGAACTCGCGCGCGTAGGCGGCGATCAGGTCGTCGGCCTCGAAGCCCGGCTGCTCCACCTGGGCGACGCCGAAGGCCTCCGTCGCCTCGCGGATCAGCTTGAACTGGGGCACCAGCTCGGGGTCGGGCTCCGGGCGGTGGGCCTTGTATTGCGGGTAGATCTCGCTGCGGAAGGTCTTGCGCGCGGCGTCGAACACGACGGCCAGGTGGCTGGCCGTGTGCTCGCGCAGGAAGCGCTCCAGCATCTGCGAGAAGCCGAAGACAGCGTTGACCTGCGTGCCGTCGGGGCGCGTCACCGGCGGCAGGGCGTGGTAGGCGCGGAAGATGTAGCCCGACCCGTCCACCAGGACGAGGTGCGGCTGTTCCGCTTCAGTGGTCCCCGTCATGCCCCGCGCCTTCCGCCAGGACGAAGGTGCGCGAGCAGTAGGGGCAGGTGACGCTGCCGCCCTCGATCCGCAGCGCCACGCGCGGGTGGCCCAGCGCCACGGAGCCGCCGTCGCACATGGGCGTGCGCGTCGTCACCATGATCCGCTCGGCCGGCGTCACGCCGGGCACGGGGCGGGGGGAGTAGCCGGTCATTCTGTCGCGCATGGGGTGGGGAACATCCGAAGGGGCGTTGCGTCGCGCCGCACGATAGCGCGACAGGCTGCGGCCCGCGACCCCGCGCCCCGGCCGGGGGGCGATTCACGCCCCGGCCGATACCGGCCGGGACGATCGCGCCCTATGTTCGGGTTCGTGACCCCCCGCGCCCTGCTCCTCGCCGCCCTGGCCCTTTCGGCCTGCACGCCCGTGACCCGCCCCGCCGGCCCCCCGCTGGGCGAGGCGCGGATCGAGGCCGGCTGGAACGCGCCCCTGCCGCGCGCCGCCCCGCGCCTGGGCT
>JALHNW010000273.1 GCA_022843345.1 Rubritepida sp.
GGCGCGGTCGCCGGCGCCGCCGCGGCGGGCGAGGCGCGGCCGGTGCGCGAGACGACGCTCACCATGAACCGGGAGCCCGCCCCTGCCCGGGACGAGTGAGGAGATCACGGCGCAGCCCATGCGCTGCGCCGTGATCCTTCCCTACGAACGCGCCCAGCGCGGCAACGTGCTCGAATTCGCCCCGCGCGAGGCCATGCCGCGCGCCGCCGAGGCCCGGCTGGCCGAGGCGGTGGGCCTGGCCGCCTCCATCGGCGTCACCATCGTCCACGCCGCCATCCACCCCCTGCGCCAGCGCCGGCCCTCCACCCTGATGGGCGAGGGGCAGGTGGCGATGGTGAAGGCGGCGCTGGAGGAGCAGCAGGCGGGCCTGGTCGTCGTGGACGCCGCGCTGAGCCCCGTGCAGCAGCGCAACCTGGAGCGCGACTGGGGCGTGAAGGTCATCGACCGCACCGGCCTGATCCTGGAGATCTTCGGCGAGCGGGCGCGCACGCGCGAGGGCACGCTGCAGGTCGAGCTGGCGCACCTGGAATACCAGCGCACGCGCCTCGTCCGCTCCTGGACGCACCTGGAGCGGCAGCGGGGCGGCTTCGGCTTCCTCGGTGGGCCGGGCGAATCCCAGATCGAGATAGACCGCCGCCTGATCGGCGAGCGCATCGTGAAGCTGAAGCGCGAGCTGGAGCAGGTGCGCCGCACCCGCGGCCTGCACCGCCGCGCGCGCGAGCGGGTGCCTTACCCGGTGATCGCGCTGGTCGGCTACACCAACGCCGGGAAGTCCACGCTGTTCAACGCGTTGACCGGGGCGGGCGTGTACGCGCGCGACCAGCTCTTCGCCACGCTGGACCCCACGATGCGCGAGATCGCGCTGCCTTCCGGCCGGCAGGCCATCCTGAGCGACACGGTGGGCTTCATCTCGGAGCTGCCGACGCAGCTGATCGAGGCCTTCCGCGCGACGCTGGAGGAGGTGGCGAGCGCCGACCTGATCCTGCACGTGCGCGACGCCGCCCACCCCGACAGCGCGGCCCAGAAGCAGGACGTGGTGACGGTGCTGGACGGGCTGGCGGAGGGGCCGAACGCCGCGCTCGATCCCGGCTGGCGGGGGCGCGCCATCGAGGTGCTGAACAAGGCCGACCTGTTCGGCGGGCCGGAGGCCGTGGCCGCGCGGTCGGAAGGCGCCATCGCCATCTCGGCCCTGACCGGCGAGGGGGTGGACGCCCTGCTCGCCGTGCTGGACGAGCGGCTGGCGGCCGGCATGGTCGAGCGCGACTACGTGCTGGGGCCGGAGGATGGCGCGCGGCTCGCCTGGCTGTACCGCCATGGCGAGGTGGTGGCCCGCACGGACGCCGAGGACGCGATCCGCGTGACCGCGCGCCTCTCGCCGTCGGATCACGCGCGCTTCGCGCAGCTGCCGCGGTGAGGTTCCCGGCGGCGCGCGCCTCCGAGGTCGCGGCGCTGCTGCGCGAGGCGGCGCGCACGGAGATCATGCCGCGCTTCCGCCGGCTGGCGGCGGGCGAGGTGCGCGCCAAGTCAAGCGCCTTCGACCTGGTGACCGAGGCGGACGAGGCGGCCGAGCGCCGGCTGACCGAGGCGCTGGGGCGGCTCTTCCCCGGGGCGCTGGTGCTGGGCGAGGAGGCGGCGGCGGCCGACCCCGCGGTGCTCGGCCGGCTGGGGGGCGACGGGCTGGTCTTCGTGCTGGACCCGGTGGACGGCACGGCGAACTTCGCCGCCGGCGCGCCGCTGTTCGGCGTCATGGCGGCCGCGGTGTGGCGCGGCGAGACGATCGGCGCCTGGATCCACGACCCGATGGGCGACGACACCGCCATCGCCCTGCGCGGCGAGGGCGCGTGGATCGAGGCCGAAGGCCACCGCGCCGATTGCCGGGTGGCGGAGTCCGTGCCGGTCGGGCGGATGATCGGCGCCGTGTCCTGGGGATACATGGACCCCGCGCGCAAGGCGCGGGTGCTGCCGGCGCTGGCGGCGCTGGGCGGCACGCTGAACTTCCGCTGCGCGGCGCACGAGTACCGTCTGGCGGCGACGGGCGCCGTGCACCTGCTGGCCTACAACCGGCTGATGCCGTGGGACCATGCGGCGGGCGTGCTGCTGCATGCCGAGGCCGGCGGATACTCCGCGCAGTTCGACGGCGCGGCCTATTCGCCGCGGGTGCACCAGGGCGGGCTGCTCTGCGCTCCCGACCGCGCGGCCTGGGACGCGGCGCGGGAGGCGCTGTTCCTTCAGGCGTAGAGCTGGCGCGCCAGGTCCACGAAATCCGTCGCCACCCAGTCCCAGGGGTCCTCGGCGCGCAGATCCACCGTCTGGCCCTCGCCATGCTCGGTCGGGCGCGCGACGAAGGCGGTCTTCAGCCCCGCCGCGCGCGCCGCCCGCAGGTCGCCATTGTGGGCGGCGACCAGGCAGACCTCGTCCGGGCGCATCGCCAGCAGCTCGGCGGTGCGGAGATAGGCCTCGGGCTGGGGCTTGTAGGCGCGCACGGGCTCGGCGCCCAGCACCGCGTCCCAGGGCAGGCGGGCGCGCTTGGCCATGTTGGCGAGCAGCGCGATGTTGCCGTTGGACAGCGGCGCCAGGAAGAAGCGCCGCTTCAGCCGGTGCAGGCCCAGCAGCACGTCGGGCCAGGGGTCCAGCCGGTGCCAGGCGAGGTTCAGCGCGTCCAGGTCACCCGCCGCGCAGCCGGTGATGCCGTGGTCGGCCAGCACCCCTTCCAGGTTCTCGCGGTGGAGCACGTCGAGGCGGGTGAAGGGCCGGCGGCCGGAGCGGCACTCCTCCATGGCGGGCTGGTAGCGGCGGCGCCAGGCATCGGCCAGCGCGAAGGGGTCCAGGTCTTCGCGCCCGATGGCGGAGAGGTATCCCGCCAGCTCGCGCGCGACGCCGGAGCGCCAGTCCACCACCGTGCCGAAGACGTCGAAGACCAGCGCCCTCATGGCTCGCGCGCCCACTTCCGGTCGAACTCCCACACCTCGGGGAAGCCCATCAGCTCGCATATGCGGCCGAAGCCGTAGGATTCGGCGGGCGGCATGCCGGTGTCGCGCAGGGTGGCGTAGGCGTCCTCCAGCGCCTTGGCCGCGGCCAGGAAGCCCACGGCCGGGTAGATGGCGATTGCGTAGCCCAGCGCCTTCAGCCGTGCCGCGGGCAGGACGGGGGTGCGGCCGCCCTCCACCATGTTGGCCAGCAGGGGCTTCGGGATGGCCTTGCAGATCGCCGCCATCTCATCCTCGCTCTCGGGGCTCTCGATGAAGACGATGTCGGCGCCGGCCTCGCCGTAGATGCGGCCGCGGCGGATCGCCTCCTCCAGCCCCAGGCTGGTGCGGGCATCGGTGCGCGCGACGATGAGGAAGTTGGAGTCGCGGCGGGCTTCGACGGCGACCTGGATCTTCAGCGCCATCTCCTCGGCGGGGATGACGCGGCGGCCGGGGGTGTGGCCGCATTTCTTCGGCACCTCCTGGTCCTCCAGCTGGATACCGGTGATGCCCGCCGCCTCGTAGCCCATGACGGTGTGGCGCACGTTCAGCAGCCCGCCATAGCCCGTGTCGGCATCGGCGATTACGGGCGTGCGGGCCATGCGCGCGAAGGCGCCGGCGCGGCCGACCATGTCGCTGTAGGTGGCGATGCCGGCGTCGGCCACGCCCAGGTGCGAGGCCACAGTGCCGAAGCCGGTGACGTAGAGGCAGGGAAAGCCCATGCCGTCTGCGACCTTCGTGGAGATCATGTCGAAGATGCCCGGCGCGGTGATGAACTCGCGCGCGTCGAAGCGGGCCTTGAGGGAAGCGTCAGCCATGGGGCGTCGTCGCCACGGGGTGGCGTGGCCGGCGGCGCGCTACGGCGTGCGGCGGCGGCGTGGCGAGCGTGGCGCGGCGCGTGATCATGTCCTGGTTCCTCCGTCGGGGCATCCT
>JALHNW010000274.1 GCA_022843345.1 Rubritepida sp.
CCCTGGCCGCGGCGGCGCGGCGCCTGGGCCTGCCCGTCGCGACACTGGCGCAGCCGCTGCGGGCGGCCGCGCTCTCGCTTCCCACCGACGATGCCTCCGCGCGCATCGCCGCCGCCATCCGGGTGCAGGACCTGGTCGCGGCGCTGGCTTAAGGACACGCCTCCATGGGTTTCAACTGCGGCATCGTGGGCCTGCCGAACGTCGGCAAGTCCACCCTCTTCAACGCGCTGACGCAGACGGTGGCGGCGCAGGCCGCCAACTACCCCTTCTGCACCATCGAGCCCAACGTGGGCCGCGTGGCGGTGCCCGACGCGCGGCTGGCGAAGCTGGCGGCCATCGGCAAGAGCCAGAAGATCATCCCGACCAGCCTGGAGTTCGTGGACATCGCGGGCCTGGTGCGCGGCGCCTCCAAGGGCGAGGGGCTGGGCAACCAGTTCCTGGGCAACATCCGCGAGGTGGACGCCATCGTCCACGTGCTGCGCTGCTTCGAGGATGGCGACGTGACCCACGTGGAAGGCAGCGTGGACCCGCTGCGCGACCGCGAGATCATCGAGACGGAGCTGATGCTGGCCGACCTGGACAGCCTGGAGAAGCGCGTCCCCGCGCTGCAGAAGAAGGCGCGCGGCAACGACAAGGAGGCGGCGGCGCAGCTGGCCCTGGTCGAGGCGCTGATCCCCGCGCTGTCCGACGGCCGCGCCGCGCGCTCCGCCGTGCCGAAGGGCGAGGAGGCGGCGGCATCCAAGCTGGGGCTGATGACCACCAAGCCCGTGCTCTACGTCTGCAACGTCGAGGAGGGCGCGGCCGCCACCGGCAACGCGCACAGCCAGGCCGTCATGGCCTTCGCCACCGCCAACGACGCGAAGGCGGTGGTGGTGAGCGCGGCCATCGAGGCCGAGATCGCCCAGATGGACGAGGGCGACCGCGCCGAGTTCCTCGAAGGTCTGGGGCTGGCCGATTCCGGGTTGGACCGGGTGATCCGCGCCGGGCACGACCTGCTGGGCCTCATCACCTACTTCACCGTCGGCCCGAAGGAGACGCGGGCCTGGACCATCACCCGCGGCATGACCGCGCCCCAGGCCGCCGGCGTCATCCACGGCGACTTCGAGCGCGGCTTCATCGCCGCCGAGACCATCGGCTACGACGACTACGTCACGCTCGGCGGCGAGGGCGGTGCGAAGGAAGCGGGCAAGATGCGCGTCGAGGGCAAGACCTACGTGGTGCGCGACGGCGACGTGATGCTGTTCCGCTTCAACGTGTGATGCTCGACGCGCTGAACGGGATGCTGGAGCGCGACCCCACGGTGGTCGTGCTGGCCGCGGCCTTCCTGTGCGGCGCGCTGATCGGGGCGGAGCGGGAGTTGCGCGGCCATGCCGGGCAGCTGCGCGTCTGCGTCATCGTCTGCGTCGCGGCGGCCGGCTTCGCGGACCTCGTCGTCTCCGAGGTGGAGCGGTCCAACTGGGGCAACGGCTTCGGGGCGATCGCGCAGGGGGTGGGCTTCCTGGGCGCAGGGCTGATCCTGCGCGACGGCATGACGGTGCGCGGCCTGTCCTCGGCCGCGACGCTCTGGGCGGTGGCGGTGATCGGCACGGCGGCCGGCGCGCGGGACGTGGTGCTGGCGGCGGCGCTGACCCTGCTGGCACTCCTGGTGAACGTGGTGCTGCGCCCCGTCTCGCGCTGGATCAGCCGGCACCAGTTCGAACGGGACGCCTCCGACCCGCCCTAGAAATCGGTCGCGCGGCCCTTCTGCTCCCAGTCGTTGTAGCGCGTGGGCTCCGGCCCATTCGGCCCGTCCTCCTCCACCTTGGGGTCGGAGAAGGGGCGCTGCGGGCGGTTCAGCTTCGTCAGCGGCGGGGCGGTGCGCGCCTTGCCGGAGGGGTAGTGCGGGGGCTTGGGCTCTTCGTCCATGCAGGGCCACATGGCGCGGCGTGGCGCCCCTGTGAAGGGTGTGGCAGCATCGCCGCCTGGCAGGGAGGGGACGCGATGCGCGGCTATTTCCGTACGCTGGTGCTGATGGCGGGGCTTTCGGCGCTGTTCATGGCCGTGGGCTGGACGATGGGCGGGCAGCAGGGCGCGCTGGTGGCGCTGGGCATCGCCGCGGCGATGAACCTCTTCGCTTGGTGGGGCAGCGACTCCATGGTGCTGCGGATGCAGGGCGCGCAGCCCGTGGGTCCGGCCGAGAATCCCCGCCTGCACGCCATCGTGCAGGGCCTCGCGCAGCGGGCGGGCATCCCCATGCCGGCGCTCTACGTGATCCACGAGGAGCAGCCGAACGCCTTCGCCACCGGCCGGTCGCCCGAGCGGGGCGCGGTGGCGCTGAACACCGGCCTGCTGGCCATGATGGACGAGCGCGAGGTGGCCGGCGTGGTAGCGCACGAGCTGGCGCACATCAAGCACCGCGACACGCTGATCATGGCCGTCACAGCCACGCTGGCCGGTGCCATAGGCTTCCTGGGTCAATTCGGCTTCGTGCTGGGCCGCGGGCGCGACCACCGGCCCAACCCCATCTTCGCCATCCTGGCCATGCTGCTGGCGCCGCTGGCCGCGATGGTGGTGCAGGCGGCCATCTCGCGCTCACGCGAATACGAGGCGGACGCGGAAGGGGCGCGCATCTGCGGCGATCCGGCCTGGCTGGCCTCGGCGCTGGGCAACCTCGAGCGCTACAAGCAGGGCAGGGTGAACGAGCGCGCGGAGGCCAATCCGGCGGCGGCGCACATGTTCATCGTCAACCCGCTTTCGGGGCTGCGGATGGACGGCCTGTTCAGCACCCACCCGCCGACGGCCGAGCGCGTCGCCCGCCTCATGGCCCTGCGCGGCGAGGTGGCGCCGCCGCCGCAGCGCCCGCGGTTCCGCAGCCCCTGGGCGCGCTGAGCGGTTGACCGCGCGCCGCGCCCGCCGCAGCCTTCGACGGAACGGATGGAGGGGACGGCGATGCGGGTCGCGGTGGTGGGCGCTGGATTGATGGGGCACGGCATCGCCCTGGTGTGGGCGATGGGCGGGCATACGGTGCGGATCACCGACACCCACGCGCCCACGCTGGAACGCGCCCCGGCCCTGATGGCCAAGGCGCTGGCCACCCTGGCCGCGCATGGCGAGAACAAGGGCATGGACCCCGCCGCGCTGGCGCAGCGCGTCACCGCCCACCCCGGCCTCGCGGAGTGCGTCGAGGGGGCGGAGCTGGTGATCGAGGCGATCATCGAGCAGCCGGACGCCAAGCGCGCCCTGTATGCGGAGCTGCTGTCCTGCATGCCGGAGGGCGCCACGCTCGCCTCCAACACCTCCTACCTCGACGTCTTCCCGCTGATGCCGGCGGCCCTGCTGCCGCGCGCCATGATCGCGCACTGGTACACGCCGCCCTATCTGGTGGACCTGGTAGACCTCGTGCCCTCGCCCGAGCTGGAGGCCGGGCGGCTGGAGGCGGTGCGCGACGCGCTGGCGGCGATGGAGCAGAAGCCGGTGGTGATGAAGCGCTTCATCCCCGGCTACATCGCCAACCGCATCCAGGCCACGGTGCAGAACGAGGTGCAGTGGCTGATCGACAACGGCTACGCCGACGCCCGCACGGTGGACGAGGCGGTGGTGCACGGCATCGCGCTGCGCATGCCCATCGTCGGCGTGATGGCGAAGGCGGACTTCACCGGCCTGCCCCTGCTGCAGCACACCTTCCGCAACCGGATGTACAGCCCGCCCGAGCCCTTCGACGCCAGCCCGTCCATGGACGCGCTGATCGCCGCGGGCGCGACGGGCGTCATGTCCGGCCGCGGCTACTACGAGTGGGGCGGCGAGCCGGCGGCGCTGATCGAGGAGCGCGACCGCCGGCTGATCGCGCTCAAGAAGGCGCTGCGGGAGATCGGCACCATGGCGGGCAACGCGCTATGATAACC